>JACNKY010000406.1 GCA_014381795.1 Pseudomonadota bacterium
TCCCAAAACGATTACAAGTAGGAGTAGAGTCATAGATCATCGGTACGGAATACGGAAAGCACCGTTCCCAAAGAAACGTGAATATCACGGAGCGATTGAATTCAGAGAACGCAGAGGCACTCCTGTTTATGCTCCCGGGGATGCAGTTGTCAGGATTGCAAGTCGCAAATCCGGTTTTGGCTTGCTGGTAGAACTGCTGCACGGCAGGGGGTTTTTTCCTGGAAAGAAAAAATCGGTCCGCTACAGAACAAGGTTTGCACATCTTTCGAAGATAAAAGTAAAAATCGGACAGCAGGTGAAGCGGGGAGATTTATTAGGATTGGTAGGAAGTACTGGGCGTAGTACAGGACCACATTTGCATTATGAAATGATCATTAATGGGCGTCGTACAAACCCCTTACTGCCAATGACCAGATATAATCCGGATCAGCTTCTTTATCGGCATTAATTTATTAGCAAACAAACCAGCATGTCAAACCAAAATACTGCAACAAGCAAAGGACTCGGTTTCCTTGGTGAGGATTTGTTTGTAGAAGGTACGATCCACGCCAAAAAGAAAATGGTTGTCAGCGGGACTGTTAATGGATCTGTTTCCGGAGATCAGGAAATTGTTATAGCTGTAACCGGAAATGTAAATGGAAAACTTGAAGGAAACACCGTTTTAGTTGCCGGAAAAGTGTCTGGAGATTTAGTGGTCCACAAACGCCTGGAGGTGATTTCATCAGCCACTATTAAAGGAGAGGTGCAAGCTCCTTCTGGACAATTTTTGATTCAGGAAGGTGCCCAATTAGAGGCAGAATCTAAGACTCTTTTAAAAGAGCTTCCACAAAAATAATCAACTTCCTGATTTTCTTTTATCTTTCTGAACTGCCATATTTGTCTACAGTGTTTTATCATTAATTTAAAAAATGCTTTATCCTACTGCCAAAAATAGCCTGAATAAGCAAAACAGGCCTGCCGTGCAAGCTAAACGGTTGAAGAACCACGACCGAATTCTCTACGTTAACGGGTTGTTTTCACCACCTAAATCACAAGAGAATACAGTTGGTCTGGCAAAAGAGTCTGAAGAATGGCGCTCGCTGTTTACTATGGTTTTAATTGCAGGGTTTGGTGCAGTAATGCTACTGATCTCTGTTATTGGAAGTTACGGTATTTTAGCGACTAACAGGCTGGAAGCGTATGAACAAATACTTGTTCAAAAACTTGATTCAATGGGACTGGAGAAAGTCTTGATGACAGAAGAAATAGCTGCACTGAAAACAAATCCTGCCTATATTGAATTGATTGCCCGAAAGCAATTGGGTTTGGTGCGTACAGGTGAGGTTATTTTTTATCTGCCTGCATCCGCTGAGCGCATTCCTTAAAAGCAGATTCCTGCAGAAAATTATTTCTATCTCAAAATTCACGTCCTTCCAGTTTTTCTATGGCGTGATGAATAACTGCAGGAATCTGAGTTGTCTGTTTTTTTTGATAGTTATAGCAAATCACAACACCGGTACCTTCCGCAACCGTTTCCGGATGTTGCTCACTTACAATCAAGTACTCCATTGTAAAACGTTTCTCATGCATTTCAGTTATTTTAGCACCGGCATAAACAGTATCCGGATAAGTGAGAGGAATTCGATAGCGGCAGGATGTTGATCCTAAAATAGGGCCTATCGCCAATTGTTCCACGCTGTCCATCCAACCCAGAGCCTCAAAATATTGAATACGTGCACTCTCAAAATAGCGAAAATAGATTGCATTATTTACGTGCTGAAAAGAATCCATATCCCCCCAAATAACAGGAAGTTTCGCTACAACAGGAAACGTTTTTAATAGTTCTTGCATAAAGTTAGCTCGATGAATCAAATTGAAAAACAAAAGAAAGAAAGGCCGCTCAAAAAAGCCTTGATTATCTGTAACGGGAATCCTCCTCCTCAAGCACTGCTGAAGCAGTTATGGGGGGAAGCGGATTATCGGGTGGCCGCTGATGGAGGTGCAAATCTGCTACACGTTTTAAACCTGCTCCCTGACGCAGTGGTTGGCGATTTCGACTCCCTGCAACTGGATGTGCAAAAACAGCTTCCGGAAACAATACTCTTTCATGTAAAAGAGCAGGACACCAATGACGCAGACAAGGCCGTTCGACATTGCCTGGAACTTGGATTTACAGAAATTAACCTGCTTGGCGCAGACGGTGGCCGACAGGATCAGTTTCTCTCCAGCCTGGAAATTATGTTTAAGTATTCTCCAAGTGCACGCCTCATCATTTGGACTGCGCTGGAACGCATGGAGTTTATCCTGGGCACATGGAAAGAGACTCTCCCTCCCGGAACAACACTTTCACTGCTCCCTCTTTTCGGCGGTGCACATGGCGTTATTTCACGGGGCTTAAAGTTTGAATTGAACAACCATGCTTTGCTGCCCGGAAAATCTCCGTCAGGTGTTTCAAATCAGGTGCTCTCCAATCCTGTCACAGTGAGTATCAAGGAAGGCCAGCTTTTACTCGTTGTTCAACACAGCGCAGATCATACTTAAATTGTGGAATCAAATTAGAGTCAGAATTATAGTTAAGCTTAGAATACTGTAAAGCGTGGAAAATAGCACGGTTGTGGTGACAAATTCCGGACAGAGCTTGTACTCCAGTGCAATGATGGATACAAGTACAGCCGCAGGCATAGCCGCCTGAAGAATTCCTGTACTGCGTTCCATTCCTTCAAGGCCAAAAAATGGAACCAACAACAGCGCCAGCACAGGCCCTCCAATCAAACGTACCGTACTCGCTGCAAAAACATTGAAGTTAATCTTTATTTTTTCGATCTCACCCAACTGTACTCCAAGTGTAATGAGCATCACCGGAATCATTGCCTGTCCCAGCAAACCACTCAGACGTGAGAGAAAAATCGGTACCTCAACACCTGACATGTTGAAAGCCAGTGCCGGAATCAAAGCCAGCAATGCCGGAGTTTTAAAAACTGATAAAACCGCTGTCATACCACCGCTACGAGCCCAGCTAGCCACGCCTACACAAATAACAAAAGAAATAAAGACGATCGCCAAAAAATATATCGTCGCGGGAGTGCGTGATGCATCTCCCAGCCGAAACTCAATCAGCGGCAGCCCAAAATTTCCGACATTGCCAAATGTTGCAATCAAGACAAATGCTGCTGACATTTCCTTTGATTGCCGTAAAGCTTTGGCCACCAGAAAGCCCAGAAATGCCACAGCAAGCTGCGCGGCAAAAATATAAGCTACCATCTGAAATGCCAGATCTGCTTCAATTTGAGTCTTGCTGATAATATTGAAAACAAAAGCAGGTACAAAAACAAAATAAGCCGGACGTGAAAGTGAGCGGGCTTGAACTTGTAAGCGCGGACCAATGAAATAACCAATTAATACAAGGATAAAAACCGGAGTAACAACATTGAGAAATACAAAAAATATCCCGCCGATATTATCAAAAAGCTCAAAAACATTCATATTCATGCTACAAAAGTTTTAGTAATATTTATTATTAGCAAATATTTATGGAACTGTTTTGTCAGGATGTTCACATTCTTGGACAATCACGCAATGCTCACAGTCAGGTTTTCGAGATTTACAAACGTAACGTCCATGCAGGATCAACAAATGGTGT
Source organism: Pseudomonadota bacterium (assembly GCA_014381795.1). Taxonomy (GTDB): domain Bacteria; phylum SAR324; class SAR324; order SAR324; family NAC60-12; genus Arctic96AD-7. The sequence goes on from JACNKY010000406.1 coordinate 3,620, forward strand.
GCGTCTTTTTTCCATTTTTCCGGAACGGCCTTCATCAAATTTTCTTCAACTTGCAAAACTGTATTTCCTGGCGCAAGTCCGGTTCTGTTAGAGATCCGGAAAATATGAGTATCGACCGCTATTACTGGTTGCCCGAAAGCAGTGTTCAGAATAACATTTGCTGTTTTGCGTCCCACTCCCGCAAGAGCTTCCAATTGCTCTCTGTTTTGCGGAACCTGAGCTTCGTGATTTTCTACAAGTTGAGCGCAGGTCCTGACTATATTTTTTGATTTCGTTGGGGCAAGTCCAATGCTCCGGATGTACGACAATACTTTTTCTGAGCCGGCCTCAAGCATCTCTTCTGGTGTCGGAAATGCGGCAAACAATTCCGGAGTAACTTTATTAACCGAGATATCGGTGGCCTGCGCACTGAGGATTACCGCGATAAGTAACTCAAACGTATTGCGGTAGCAAAGCTCCGTTTCCGCTTTTGGTATTGAATCGTTCAACTTCCGGAAAAAACTCTCAATCTTTGTGGTTTTCATGAACAGATTATCTTATTTCCGTTTAAATTTAAGCCAATTACTGAAACATCCCGCTCATGAGTTAAATTGACAATTAGCACTAAAAAAATAACAATAGTCAGCAATTCAACAAGGATTTCAAAAATAATCCGTCTGCTGATATTTGTAACTTAAAACCCCGTAACATCTACCGTTTATGAAAGAAAAAGATTTTCTGCCACTGAGAATATCCGTCCTGGTGGTATCCGATACCCGTACAGCAGAAACCGACACGTCCGGAAAAACTCTTGCGCAACGGCTCACTCAAGCAGGACACACACTTTCAGAAAAGTGTTTTGTTCCGGATGATATTTACCAGATCCGCGCAGTACTTTCACGCTGGATTGTGGATCCGGCAGTAGACATTGTCCTGACCACCGGAGGTACAGGACTCACTGGTCGTGACGGCACCCCTGAAGCAGTCAAACCTTTATTTGACAAACTAATTGAAGGCTTTGGAGAAATGTTCCGCTGGGTATCTTATGAAGAAATTTCCACCTCTACTATCCAATCTCGAGTCACAGCCGGAGTTGCGAACGGGACTTATATTTTTTGCCTGCCGGGCTCTTCCGGTGCATGCAGAACCGGATGGGACAAAATCCTCGCCGCACAACTCGATATCCGCACCCGACCCTGTAAT
>JACNKY010000113.1 GCA_014381795.1 Pseudomonadota bacterium
TTCGCCGATAAAGCTCCTTTCTCTGAACGACTTGGTCTGAAAGCTACTTTACAGAAATTACACGATTCTGCAAAGAGCTTTTTTTCTCCGCCAAGTATGCTTTTCGAACAATTAGGCTGGCGTTATTTTGGCACAGTTGATGGTCATAACCTCTCTGATTTGCTGGATTTAATCGATCATGTAAAAGAACTGGATGGACCAATCGTGATTCATGCAATCACACAGAAAGGCAAAGGTTATGCTTTTGCGGAAGAAGATTCCCACAGATATCACGGAGTAAGCCCTTTTGAACCGGTCGATGGCAAATTTATCAAGAACAAATCAAGCGGGAATGCTATAAGTTTTTCTCAGGTTTTTGGTGACAAACTTGGAGAATTAATGGAGCGGGATGAGAAGGTTGTGGTTGTGACTGCTGCCATGTTGAGCGGAACTGGAATTGTTAAACTTCAACCGAAATATCCGGATCGTGTGCTTGATGTAGGAATTGCGGAAGGACATGCCGTAACATGTTCAGCAGGACTTGCCACCACAGGAAACAAACCTTTTGTTGCAATTTATTCAACCTTTTTGCAGCGCGCACTGGATCACATTATTCACGATGTGGCGATTCAACAACTGCCTGTACGTTTTATGCTCGACCGGGCAGGATTTGTAGGAGCGGATGGTCCGACACATCATGGTTTATATGACCTGACTTATTTGCGTATGATTCCCAACATGACGATCATGGTTCCGCGAAATGGAGCTGAATTACGAGGCATGATGGAACTTGCCTGCAATTACGAAAAAGGTCCATCCGCAATTCGTTACCCAAGAGGGAATACTGCTGAGCTTGATGAAAAAAAGAGTCCGAAAATTGAATTAGGCAAAGCACATATTTTGCGTAAAGGCAAAGATGTTGCGCTGTTTGCAGTGGGATTGATGGTTGATACTGCAGTACTGGTGGCGGAAATTCTCGAGTCAAAAGGATTTTCGACAGCTGTTATCAATGCCAGATTTGTTAAACCTCTTGATGAAAAGGTGATTGTCCAGTTTGCCCGAAAAGTAAACATGCTGGTCAGTCTGGAAGAAAACACAATACACGGAGGTTTCGGCAGTGGTGTGTTGGAAACTCTGAGTGAGAAGGGAATTTGCGTACCGACTTTACAGATTGGAGTCCCGGATCGTTTCATTGCGCAGGGTTCTCCGGAAGAACAACGGGAGTCTGCGGAGTTAAGTCCGGAACAAATTTCTACGCGTATACTTGAAAGACTGCCTGCGCCTGCAGAGAATCTTAACAAGAAAAGAAGTGACATGCATAAGTTGTCCGCCTGAGAAGATTGCTGATTATAAAATAGTTTTTAAATGAATTTTATTAAATTAAAAATTTATTAACGACTGATTTTATAGCTAATTAAATCTGTAAAACACGAAGCAACCAGTTTTATCATGTAGGCAGAATTACCGCTTTTTGACAGTGTTTACTAAAATGTACGGCTCTTGCATTTATTGAAGTGCTGAAAGTTTTAACAGGAATCCAGGCAAAGAATTCCGTGAAAAAATTGCGTCAACCATTTATTGAAGGAAATTTAACATGTCAAACGATTTACTGAAACAGTTGGAAGGTAAAATCAACGCAGCGATTGAAACCATCGAATTGTCACGTATGGAAATTACTGAACTGAAAGAACAAAACGATGAGCTGGAAAACCGTTATGTAGACTGGGAAGATAGACTGTCTGCTTTGATTGAAAAATTTGAGCATCTCGAAGATGGAGAAACAGTTGAGATTGAAGCAGAAGTAGAGGTAGCAATTCAGAAAGTCGAAGAAGAAGAAATTATGGACGTAGTAGCTGAAGCTGAAGCTGAAGAAGACGCTGAAGAAGCTACTGCAGATGAAGACGTAGAAGATATTTCAGCTGAAGGTGATGAAACTGAAGGTTCCGTTTTTGGAACCAGTCCTGACTCATTCACAGAAGCTCCAGAATCTACTCAGCATTACGCATGACGCAGAGTCCGTATTCCGGATCATCTAGTTTTTTCTGCACAGTTTTATTGCCTGCACACCCATTTGCGAAGAATATGTTAATTCAGCTTCTTCGCAAATCACTTCCCTTGATATTTATAAGCTTGTTTTTCGGCGGACTGATTTCCCCGCCATTACTTCAGGCACGCCCATCGGTAGGAGTTCTTTCTGTAAATATTCACTATCCCTCAAAGGGACTGAATTGGCTGGGACTTTATCTTCAGGAAGAGCTTTCCCTACAGTTACAACTTGCTGATCGATTTTCAGTCATTTCACCGGATTCTATGTACCACTGGAATCGGCGTCTAAATAACTCCGGTCAGTTGAAGTCAAGTTCTACTGAATTTATAAATTCAGAAATTTCACAACTAAAACCAGACAAACTTATTACATTATCCATACAGAAAGTCCTCAACAAACTTTCTGTCACTTGGAGTATCCATAGTTTCGGAGAAACGAACTCCTTTCAAAAAATACAAAACATTCATTCCTGGATCACTCCGGACAAACTGATTGACTCTCTCTTGCAGGATCTTAAAAAAGGAGATAAATTATTCAGTGATCTTACATATTTCCCTTTAGGCTACACTTGGGAAGGAATTCGGAGTTTTTATCAGTGGAGGCTCAAATCAGTTCCAGCAACCAATTCTTCTGCTTGGGAAGAGCATAAAGGTGAGTTGGAGGCGCTTATATTGAGTTACCCTTCTATGGCGGCTTCAATCCGATATTACAGAGCAGTTTTACTCATTATCGAAAGCAGCATGATGCGGCCAGCCCATGTTCCTTCTTTGAATTCCGCTGAAACAGATATTTTGGCGGTTATGAAAGTTCATCCTGGAAATAGTGCACACCACAGCTTACTCTCCCTTTTACACTACCTGCGTAAAGAACCATTATTTGCTAAACAGCAGGCAAACATTGCCAACAAGATTAATCCCGGAAACGGTTTGGCTTTAATCCTTTATGGTCTTACTATTGGAAAAACCCCTCAAGCAGGTGCCTCATACATTAAAAAAGGACTCCGGCTTTATCCTTTTGTAGCCGAGCCGAGCCCGTACGGTTGGCAGCCTTATCACGTACTTGTAAAAGATTTAGAACCGTGGCTTATTGCATCAATTTCTCAAAATGCAGCGAATTATGAACAGTTGATGCAATCTGGAATGGAGAGTTATAACTCACGACTCTGGTCAGAAGCACGTCAATCTTTTGAAGATGCGTCTGTTCTTGAACCGTCACTTCCCGAACCGTTGCTAGGGCTGGCACAGCTGAAATTGGCCCAGCAGGATTTGCAAACTGCATTCTCACTACTTGCTAAACTGAGAAAGAAATTCCCCAGACATGTTGAGATAAATCTATATTTGGGTTATGCTCACGAGAAATTAAAACACCACGAAAAAGCCGAATCTCTGTATCGTGAAGTGCTTCACCTGAATCCGGAGCACCATAAGGCACTACTGAGGCTTGGAGCAGTTCTTATCAAACTTGGAAAACGGGAGGAAGCTCGTAGTTTTTTAGAAAGTCTTACTAAAAAATATCCGATGTACACAGTTGCCTGGTGGAATCTTGGAATTATCTATTATCAACTTGGAGAAATTGAACTGGCAGAATCCGCATGGGAAGAATCTCTACGGCTTGAGCCGGATAATAATCAAGTGAGGGTACGTCTTGAACAACTTCGGGCAGAATTGTTTTGACGCCTAGTCTCACTTAATTATTATTTATTAATATTTTTCATTTAGGCTTCACTATTGCAACTTTAGATAATAGCTGAGTTGTTTATGCTGATAAATAATTGTTATTCAGGAATACATCATAATATAAATTTTATTTATAATAATAATAACAATAGTTTATATAACGTGTGGCAATCATTGACTGTAGACATATAATCCTCGTCGAGGAGGTATATTTTGCAATTGAAGATGCGCATAACGACGATAGCAAATAAAGAAGTTTAGCTACATATCTGTAGCAAACTGTCTGAAGATTCATTGTATGAGTTTGTTTTAAGAATTCAGTTAACAAACTAAAATGATAAACTGTTTGGAATAATTGTTAATATACTGTACTTTAACTTGAAAATAATATATCATACTTTGATTTAGAGAACAAAAAAATTACTTTTCAATTTTTAGTCCATAGATTCTCACGCGGGACGGTGCAGGAGAGTCTACAAAATCAATCAGAACAGAAGTAGGAATTGAACATGAAAAATATAATAATTTTACTAATATCTGTCTTTTTTTCTGTCCAGGTTTCAGCTCAAACCCAAGAAGTTTTACCGACAGATGAGACTTCCAAAACAAATTTGGCAGGCCAATATATTTATGCTGATTCGTACTTTAAGAAATCCAAGACAGGTGTTGCTTTGAAGAATGGACTCATGCTTCCTTTCTTTTACGGGTGGCGTTATGTAGTCTACAACACAGAAAAGTTTTTTATTGGTGGTACTGGATTTACAGGTCAAACTGGTGGACCAACTGAAACTGGAACTATGTCACTTGGTGGATTAACGGCTGGTTATGATTTTACCATATTTGATGACATTTATGTGGACTGGGGCTTAACAGCTGGAGGTGCGGGTGGAAAATCGAATGATGGAACTACCACCACAGATGAAGGTGGTGTGTTCGTAGAACCGTGGTTTGGATTTAATCACAAAATTGGAGAAAATACTGACTTTAATTATTCTTTTTCATATTTTATGATGCCTAACAGTGCTGCATATGACGGCAAACCTGCATTCAATCTTCG
>JACNKY010000152.1 GCA_014381795.1 Pseudomonadota bacterium
TCCTTACAATCTTCGTCAAAGTGGTGAAACACCGGTGGAAATGTTAATATTTACACGGGTTAGAAAATCACCTTTCTGGCATTTATCAGTTGAAGCCGGCTGCTGGCGAGCGACCATTTACAATCGAATTTATCACCCATTTGGTTATGTTCGGCCGGAAGATGGCGGGACAAAGGTTGAGTACCAAGCCCTCAAAAATCATGTAACTATGTGGGATGTTGCCGTTGAAAGGCAAATCATGGTGAAAGGCCCGGATGCGGAAGCATTTGTAGATTACGTGATTACACGAGATGCAACACAAATTCCTCCAATGCGTGCCAAATATGTAATTCTCTGCAACAACATGGGCGGTGTATTGAACGATCCTATTTTGCTAAGGCTTTCAAAAGATGAATTCTGGTTTTCATTGGCCGATTCAGATATCGGCATTTACCTTCAGGGCGTTAATCACGACAACAGGTTTGATGTAGTAATAGATGAAATTGATGTCTGTCCTCTGCAAATTCAGGGTCCAAAATCACTTGGCCTGATGGAGGATCTGGTTGGAAACCAAGCAGACGTCAAGAATTTACCATTTTACGGAATGCTGGAAGCAAAAATTGGAGGCCACGATTGTGTTATTTCCCAGACCGGATTTTCCGGAGAAGCCGGATTTGAAATCTATCTGCGCGATGCCACCCTACATGCAGATGATTTGTGGTATGCAGTTCTGGAAGCAGGCAGGAAATATCAGTTGATGGTGACTGCGCCTCCGCACTGTCGAAGAATTCAGGCCGGCATACTTTCCTGGGGCCAGGATATGGACAACCAGCATAACCCGTTTCAGTGTAATCTAGGTTATCAGGTTTCGCTCTCCGGGAAGGGAGAGTGGAACAAAGCCGGAAATTACATCGGCAAAGATGTTTTAGAGCAAATGCGCTCTGAGCTAAAGTCAGGCAAAAAACCATACAAGCTTCAACTGGTAGGTTTGCAGATGGGCGGGAGGCCGATTGAAGATTTCGCAAATGATTTCTGGTTGATTTCTGCTGATGATTCTACGGAACCTTGTGGATTTGTCACTTCTCCCTGGTTCCATCCGGACGAAAAAACGAATATTGCCATGGCTTATGTGCCGTTTGACGGTACATTGAACAGGCATGGTTTTCCAATCGGAAACTATGGACAAAAGTTTAAGGTACATTTGCCCGACAAATACGCAGAAAAAGCAGGCGAGCCCGTAGATGCTGAAGTAGTTAAGATGCCGTTTACAACTTCTGTGAATCTCAATATTCGGGAAATTATTGATTCATAGCATTCTTCCGGCACGAGAAGAACACCTTCTCAGAACAGGACATTAAAGAAGCATTCAAATTAAAAAAATTTTAATTACGGACATCCGAAACAAATTCAGCAGTATTTTGGAAAGGAAACATCGGCCGTTGTCTATGTTTGTTTTCTAGACTATCAAAGTTCTCGCAAACTGCTAATATTTAAGACTTTACCGCAACGGGCTTTCGCTCAGTACCTGTTCCAGTTCTGTAAGCAGATGTTGCGCATCACGCATGTTGAAAACCATGGGTGGTTTAAATTTCAGCACGTTGTGTCCCGGGCCTTCAGAACTGAGCAGAATCTTCCTTGATTTCATTCTTTCGACAACATAGTCAGCCTGAAGTGGTGCTGGTTCTCTGGTTTCAGGATCAAGAACCAATTCAACTCCCAGAAAAAATCCTTCCCCGCGTACATCTCCAATCAGTGGAAAAAATTCTTTCAGTCGTACAAGTTTTTCTTTCAGCCTGTTGCCTGTTTCGAGCGCATTTTGTCTGAGACCTTCCTTTTCCATTATATCCAGAACTGCCATACCCACAGAGCAGGAAACTTGATTTCCACCGAATGTATTGAAATATTCCATCCCGTTTGCGAATGCTTCAGCAATCTTCCTTGTTGTAATAACCGCACCCAACGGGTGTCCGTTGCCTATCGGCTTGCCAAGAGTGACAATGTCCGGTATGACACCCTGCAGTTCAAAAGACCAGAAATGCTTTCCTGCACGTCCAAAACCTACCTGCACTTCATCTGCAATGCACAGTCCGCCGTGCAGCCTTACATGTTGGTAAGACTGCTGAAGAAAACCCTCGGGAAGAGGCACTTGCCCCCCGCAGCCCAACATGGATTCACAGATAAACGCTGAAGGCTTTCTTTCCTTTGCAGAAAGTATCTCACAAATTTTTTCGACCTCATCTGCATAAAGATTTCCGGCCGTTTCAGGATCCCTGTGGAGACCGCGATACAGATAAGGCATTGGAATTTCGTGCACCCATTCCGGAGCGCCTTTTCCTCCGGGCCCGTTATGTTTGTAGGGGCTAATATCAATATTCGCCCTTGTATTACCATGATATGCTTCCTCTAACACTATCATGTCTTTTTGTCCGCTGACTGTACCGGCAATCCGCATGGCCAGTTCGTTGGCCTCACTTCCGGAACAAACCAGAAAACAGGTGTCAAGCGGATCCGGAAACAACGCACAAAGACGTTCCGTATACTCAATATTGAGCGGATTCAGATAACGAGTATTCGTGTTCAAAACATAAGCCTGATTGCTCTGCGCCATTGCAATGTCAGGATGAGAGTGCCCCACGTGCGCCACATTGTTAACGCAGTCCAGATAAAATTGTCCTTTGGAGTCAATCAGCGACTGAGCCTGACCTCTAACAATAATTAGCGGATCCTGATAAGAGAGGCTCAAAGATGGGCCAAAAACATTTTTACGCCGCTTTAGCAGTTGTCCGGTATCAATTTCCTTCGCCGTGCTTTCGCTGTCAAGTGACAACATCAAACCGGGATCAGGGCAAATACTGTTCCAGAATTTTTCCCCTGAAGGGAGTGCGACTCCGGGATAATTACCTTCATAATCAAACAGATCGAGGATCAGCTGAAAATGAACGTGTGGAAGCCAGCCTCCATTTTCGTTTGAGTTGCCTATTTTAGTCAGTTGCATTCCTCCTTTGATCACTTGTCCAATTTCCAGTTGCTTCAGACATTCACGACCCAGATGACCATAAAGAGTGTAAAACTCGGGACCGTCCGTAATTTTATGTCTGAGGATCACCGTTGGTCCATAATCAAGCTCGGTCTGATTATCCTGAAGCTTATGTACTACTCCATCGATAGGCGTATAAATGGAAGTTCCGGAAGGTGCAAAGACGTCAATTCCAAGGTGTATTGTTCTCTTTTCTTCACCATCAATTGAGTTATTCAAAAATTCTTTTGCAGAATAGAATGAACGGGCCTCAGCATATTTTCCAACTCCAATCTCCGCATTATTTTCGCGTAAATATGAGTCCATAATTTCCACTTGTTTTTCCAAAGACACGCCCTCCATTTTTGCTGAAAGAGAACTGCCTATGCTAAGATCAAGCACCACCGTATTTTCAGGATTTAGAGGCTCTCCCAGCAGGGAATGAAACGAACCCTCCGCCTTTTTATACCAGTTCAAGAATTCAGACGAACCAGGAAATGCTTCCATATTACAAGCGTCCCTGAAAAGATAATGCGCATAACGCGGATTTACTTCCTGTAAGCGTTCCAGTAATTCGCGGGCTGGTTTCTGACTGATACCTAGATATTCGTTTTCAGGATCATTCTGCTGTTGAAATGTGCCCAGAGTCAGAGTCAGACAAAGACGCATCATTACCATCGGAAACAGTATTTCAAGCTCTTTTTCTTCAAGAGGGAAGTGCTGATCAAATCCGCGTATCAACAATACCGCTGCCTCAAGAGGATCCGGCTTGTCCAGCATCGCGTAAGCGCAGGCCACTGCAGCTTCAGCTACGAGGTAGGAATGTGTCATGTCGCCAAAATCGATCAATCCTAAATCCGGATTTCCGCTGATTTTTGGTACAACCAGAACATTGTAATCGTTGAAGTCATTATGAATCCAGCCGCACCTTAATTTTGACTCCAGAGGTTCCATTGTTTGGCTGTATAAATCGAGCGACGTTTTGACCAAGCTAAGCAGTTTTTCGTCCTTGATCCATGGCATATATTCTTCCAGAGTTTCCTGCACATTATGCATCTCCCACAGCAGCGTGTGGGAAGAAGACGGTGCTGGTATTTTGTGGAGTGCCTTTGTTACGGTTCCGCACATTACTCCAAGTTCCTGCAAAAACTCTCTGGTATGAGGACGATACTCCGCCATCGGAAGCCCTTCAACATAGTGTACCAGACGCATCCAGTGCAGACTGCCGTCTTCAGACCGGACACGTGAAAGGGACTCTCCATTTTTATTAGGATAAACGCTGGGAATCCTTCCCTTTTCAAGCAGCATTGCAGCACTTTCAAGCGCATTATTCTGTACTTTCAGAAATTCGAGCGTTTCGCAGGAATTTGAAATCTTTAAAACATAAGATTCACCATTATGCTCTTGAGATAAATAATTTCGATCTCTTTCTCCGGGCAGTTCTTCAAGTGTACAACAAAGTCCGTAGTTTTCTTCCAGCAGGAGACCAGCCTCTTGCTCTGAAAACTCAGGGCGCTCCAGTTCAGGTAATGATTTGTTCATGTTTTTAGATGGAGTTATTATCTACTCCGGTGTTTGAGGAGTTGTATACAAAGAGGAAAATCCGGTTTACTAATATCGTCAAATATCAATCCACCGACTTAAAAAGTATCTGCTGTCTTGGATAAGAATAGCATTTTAGAGTTCAACAATAAAGAGAGTGCTTCAAGCAGAAACCACTTTTTT
>JACNKY010000176.1 GCA_014381795.1 Pseudomonadota bacterium
GCAGAGATGGATCTTGAGCCGGCTGCAGTTGCCCGTCAAGTCGAGTTGGAAACGCGTTATATTGAAATTGCCGGAACTGGGTGAAAAGTAAGAGTCACCTCTTTTTCTCTTTTCTCTGCTTTCCCTCTTTGCTCGAATTATTTTTAGGTATTATGTGTACGTAGATTCTAATTCCTGATTTACAACATTTCTTTGATTAGCCAAAAAAACATCCAGACTTGCCGCCACCTGAGCACCTACCAGAATAACAACCCAGGAAACAAAGACCCAAATGAAGAGTAGAGGGATAATTGCGAGTACACCATAAATCGCTTGATAAACAGGAAAATGAGTGAAGTAAAGGGCAAAAGCGTATTTGGAAAGCTCAAACAAGATTGCCGCGATTAATGCTCCACTCAAGGCACTCCTAAAATGAACACGGGTGTTAGGTACCAACAAATATAGTAACAGAAAACTCAGGAAGGATGCCAGATAAGGCAGTGTGGCTAATAAAAGATTCCTGACGGCTTGCAGTTCGTTTTCTCCAATACCGCTTAAAGAGAGCAGATATGATGAGGTTATGAGACTGATTCCAATCAGCACAGGGCCGAGCGTCAACACCACCAAGTAAATCGAAAAGGAGACGACCAATCGACGGTTCTTTCGTACACGCCAGATGTGGTTCAAAGTGTGGTCTATCGATGAAATCAGTAACAGCGCAACCACTACGAGGACAGCGATACCAACCGGAGTCATCTTGCTTGCGTTTTCTACAAATTTAACAAAGTGCCCCCGAATCTCCTCTCCCAGAGTTGGCACAAAATTATTGAAGACAAAAACCTCCACGTCACCTCGCCATTCCTGAAAAGACGGAAAGAGCGAAAAAACCGAGAACATGACCGCAAACAGCGGTACCATTGAAAGAAGTGTGACGTATGAAAGATATCCAGAGTGGAAGATTATCCTATCCTCCTTAAACTGCTCGTAAAGATATTTGAGATATTTTTTGGTTATTTCAAATGTAGAAGACCAGTCTTTAATCATTTGCTATTCTGTTCTAGTATTATAAGTTGCATTTCCGGACTATTTTAAGAGAAGCTATTCCAATGCTGTTCGATAATGCTCAACCTCTTTCGCAGCGGTAGCAAAGATTTATGCCAGTGGAATCTCACGCATAAAAAAAGTAACCAATGGAGGATGGTTTTTCTGTATTACAAATGAACAATATTAGCCTTATTTGTAAATTTTGTCATCGGTCTCCTTTTTCTATTTAGAGTGAAATAATTAAGGGGTTCATTGGTTTCCTTTATGGGCATTTCTAAAAACTATTTTTCAGTTAAAATATCTTGATAATCTGTTTTATTATAGAAGAGTATATTATTCGAAAACAATATTCTGGATTCCGGACAAAGCAATTGAGCTGGACTAATGGCAAACCCTCAGAACATAAGTCTTCCGAGAATATCCGCTGTTTATTTTTTTTGCGGAATGATGACCATCTCTTAGCTTTGTCTACAAGGAACATCCTGAATATATAACATATTTTTCTTTTTCGCACTGTTCATTCAGGATGCCCCAACTAAAGGAACACTCAATTGTCATGAATTCTTTTTATTCTTTCGATTTAACTGAATCACTTTAGCTTTAGCGTCTTTTATTTTATTTAATAAATTTGGTGAGACGTTCCAGCGCATTCCATCATCAGTCATAACTGAGATAGTTTTTGTATTATATTTTGTGATTACACCAAACCTAATCTCATTCCCAATTGGAATAAATGAGATTTTTTCTCCAATACTAAATTCCATCATTTTTGAATGATGCTTCATTTGAGCATTAAAATTTAAACGCTCAACTATTTTATGATTAAGATCGATTAATTCCTTTTCACTTAAATTGTCTATATTAATTCCCATATTTATCACTGCCTTTTTAAATTGTTTTCTTTGATAACATCTAGCTGCAAGTGCTGAAATCTCATTATTTTCAGACGCATATCTCCGTTAGTGGGCTTCCTGATGATAACGTCAAGGATGAGTTGATAGAGGGGAAAACTCAAGAGCATTGCCGAAGCTAAAACGTTTTAAATACCGATAAACAGAGGGCTGAAATGTGCCCCCTCTAGTCAACTCTATCCGCTTGTTAGCCCTAGTGAGTCTATTTGTGTGATGCCACGTATTCACTTAGTACTTCATCTAATTGTGCATGCCATCCTTTTCCTCGAGATTTGAAATACTCAACCACTTGTGGACTCAAACGAATAGAAACAGCCATTTTCGTAGGATCTTTTTGAGGGCCACGTACTCTACGAGGAATTTCAGGGTGAGCTTTAAACACTGGTTGCATTCGAGCTAATATCTCTTCAGAAAGAGGGGGTGAGTTTACTTCATCCCAATCGTTCTGAGACACATGGTCAGGTTTCTCTTTCATAATATTCTCTTTCTCGGTTATTCGCTCTACGTAAGCTTATAATACGAATGTTATCAAAACGGCGTGTATAAATCAGATCGTATAATTGGTTTTTGATGTAGCCTAATGCTACCCACCGGACCTCACTATAATCATGTCGATCATCAATCGTTTCAAAAGCTGTTTCCCATTCAAAGTCTTCTGCTATTGAAAAATCAACTCCGTGTTTGATGAAATTCGCTTGCCGCTTATTCTCATCCCATTCATAATTCATAGTTATATTGTATATACGATTTGTCTTATGTCAACTCTATTATACAGAGAAATACTATTCAGTAGGTAAAATGAGGATGAATAAAGGACCTACCAGTCTTTAAGTGCAACGACAAGGCGATCAATATCATCGAAATTATTGTAGAAATGTACAGCCACCAGAAGATTCCTGTCCCTAGCAGAGCAAATAACTCCTACCTTTTGCAGATGATTTAGTAATTACGCAGGATCTGCATCGTCAAGTGGAATAGCTACAATCGTACTCTGATTTGCTGTTTGTAGCTCAATCGGTCGTTGTCCAATTTCTGCGAGACGATCACTTAAGGCCCGGACTAGATCAATATTCCTGGCATACACGGCATCAACTCCGAACAGGCCAAAGAGTGACAACGCAGCCTCATCTCCGATGGCCGCCAACCAACTTATCGGATTGTCGAAGCACGAGGCAGTTTGTGAGAGCTGCATATTCGGCCCATAGAAGCTTTCGAAAGGTACGGCTCCGGCTTTCCATCCAGCATTTGTCGGAACAATTCTATCTTGTAGGCTTTTACTGATGTAACAATAACCCATGCCCCGAGCAGCATTTAACAGAAACTTGTGATCAGAAGTTGCAAACACATCGATTTTGTCCAGATAAGGAGCGATTGAAAGTGTTCCGTACGTTGTATACAAAATACTCGAAACAGGATTGAGGAATACACTGCAAACTCCCGATCCGGAATATCGCCTCAAGGCAGAGTGGGCCACTCGTGCCAAGCGGCCGCATAACAACGCGGTCGAAAATTTGGTGATCTTTTGTTCCTTGGTGCTAACCGTGGTCTTTTTGGGAAAGCAGAACGAAATCACCGCTATGGCATCCATGATCTTCTTTATATGCAAGACTGACTCATAGTGTTGTGTACATTGCGGACCTTCCGGCTATCCGGACCCTTGCCTTCTTTGCAGGTTTTTTGGTCCAAATGACACTTGCGTATCAACTACTGTTCGCATAAAATGATCCGCTGAGACAAATTCTAATTTTAAAGCCAGCATAAATTGAAGTAAATCTTGAAAAGTAAAATGACACAAAATAAGCGGTTTTTGCTCGTTTTAAGCTGCGCCTCTCTGTCGATCATGTTTAGCATGGGTGTGCGTCAGGGTATGGGGTTGTTCCTCGAACCAATCACCTCCTCGCTGGGGGTGGATCGTGAAACATTCAGCCTTGCAATCGCATGGCAGCAACTGATTCTTGCGTTGCCGTTTTTCGGAGTACTGGCGGACGTGCTTGGATTCCGTAAAGTAGCTTTGTTGGGAGGTGTGATCTATGGAGGGGGATTGTGGCTAGCTTCCCAAAGCGAAACCGCCTGGCAACTTTATGCTAACCTCGGAGTTGTTGTCGGAATCGGAATCGGTTTCTCAGGAATGATCGTGGTAATGGGTGCAGTGGGACAGGTAGCTCCACCGGAGCGTCGCAGCACGGCCTTTGGAATTGTCACGGTGGCCTTCTCAATCGGAATGTTCATCATGATCCCTCTGCTTCAGTTCTGGATTGAGAGATACGGTTGGAACAGCGCGTTAGCGACGGCAGGTGGGATGTTAATTGTGGCCTCACTGCTGGCCCTCGGACTTCCAGGAAAGACTTCATTTGAGAAAAATAATTCTCAATCGAAATCTGTCCCAGAATTGAGCCTTCTCAAAACACTTAACGGAGCCAGAACTCATTCCGGTTACCTGTTACTTAATCTAGGATTCTTCGTCTGCGGATTTCATGTCGCCTTTATCGGTACCCATCTGCCGTCTTTTTTGCAGGGAGAGGGAGTTTCCGCCAGTGCTGCTTCCTGGGCTCTGGCGATGATTGGACTTTTCAATATTTTTGGCTCACTTATTTTTGGTCGTTTAGGGGATTCGTTGAGCAAGAAATTGCTGCTCAGTTTGCTCTATGCACTGCGGGTCGTGGTGATCAGCTTGTTTCTTGTGATTCCACTCAGTGACTTCACAGCCATCGTTTTTGGCGCCGCCATCGGCTTTCTCTGGTTGGCAACCGTCCCGCTCACCAGTGGGATTGTT
>JACNKY010000111.1 GCA_014381795.1 Pseudomonadota bacterium
AAACGGCGACGAAAGAGATATACAAACTAAACAAACAAGAAGAAAGACAGAACTTAAAAAGAGGAAATGAGAAAGCAATGACTGATACAGAGATAAACAATAAAATAAAGGTCCAAAACAACTACATGACAAGTACAAAAATTAAAAGCTTAATTGATTGATAAAATTAGTTGTCTTGCTGATAAAAAAAGATGCTTTGAAGCTGATTATTTCTTGAATAATGACGTAATGCATCATTTAAGCAGCTGTTCAATCCATTAGCGACAGTCAGAACATTTTACTTATGCAGCAGTAGAAATTGAAAATTTGCTAACCGGCAGAACTGACTCCAGATATTCCAGGATCTCTGCACGATTCATCAATTCTTCGAAACGTTTTGTCTGCTTTTCCAAATACCAGTATCCCACCAAACATTCAAATCCGGTAGCCGCACGGTAATCTTTGATAACCGCATGTTTGGGTGGAGAAATGGTTTTACTGTTGCGTCCCTGACGGTATATTATCTCTTCTTCAGTATTCAGGAGAGGATGAATCAGTAGCGCGAGGCGTGCCTGTGTTTGACAACGTACCCATTGAACAACATGGAGGTGAACCAGTCTGCGGTTTTTTAAACGCTGCAAGATCTTCTGTCTGCACCACAACTCGAAAAACGCGTCGCCTAAATATGACAGAGAAAAAGACGAATGCTCATTCAGGGGAATTCTAAGTTCAGAGTCAAATTGTGTGTTGTTCACCAGTTGCTGTCTTGCTTGCAGATGATCTTATTATCACGTATGCGAAATTCTCCTTCTTCCACAGTACGTTTGTCAAGTATCTTATTATCCCGTTCATTGAGTGCAACGCCAAAACTGCCGTCATTACGTAAAACAATTTCTGCACCAGCTTTTACATAAAAAATCTCGATGCCTCTATCGATAACCATCTGTTTGTTAATATTTTCAGGAATTTCGGTAGTTGCTGTTTTGGATAAGCGTACGGATCGGTTTTCACCTTCACCTGTTGATTCAGAACTAAGTTTGTATTCAGTACCGATCTTGTGCACCATCCGTCTGCGGTATGAGTTCATGGGATCCATCTGCAGATGTGTTTCATCCGACTGGATGAAACGTACTATTGCCGCATTTATGTCTGTCATCAGTTCCAGATCAGAACTGCTCAATTCCATATCATCAATCATGTTTTTCGCTTTTAAGCTTATTCCACAACAATAACAGCATCAGTGCCCTCAGGCTGTTTCGAGTTGTGAGTTAATTTCTGTTGTAAATTGTACTCAGTCTTCAGTCGCATATTTTATGATTATGCATCATAAGTTCGCGGTGATTCAGGTACATCTGCTTGAGGAAGAATAGCAACTTCCGGACTTTCAGTTTCATTTGTTTCTGCAGCCTCAGCTTCTATGACTGGAGTTGGCATTTGAGACAGCGCAACTTTCAGGACTTCTTCAATTGATTTTACCGGATGGACTACTAACCCCTTTAGAATTTCATCCGGGACTTCGCTGAGATTTTTTTCGTTATTTTGCGGAATCATGACAGTGGAGATGATTCCTCGCTTGGCTGCCAGGAGTTTTTCTTTCAAACCGCCAATCGCAAGCACTTTACCACGCAGAGTGATTTCACCGGTCATAGCTAAATCACTGCGGACAGGAATAGAAGTAAACGCGCTGACTAGAGAAGTAGCAATGGTTACTCCTGCAGAAGGTCCATCCTTCGGAACTGCTCCCGCAGGTACGTGAATGTGAATATCAGTCTTTTCAAAAACTGAAGAATAAATTCCCAGCTGATTTGCGTTTTTGCGTACATAACTTAGGGCGGCCTGTGCTGATTCTTTCATGACATCGCCTAGTTTTCCTGTCAACTGCAATTTACCTGTACCCTTCATTATATTTACTTCAGTCACTAAAAGCTCGCCTCCAGCCTCTGTCCAGGCTAATCCGCATGTAGTACCGATTTCATTATGTTCTTCTGCTTTACCGTATTTGTAACGCTGTACGCCCAGAAATTTCTGCACACGATTTGGCGTTACAACAACTTTACTTAGATTTGTTGTCTTTACCAGTTGGGTTGCAACTTTACGGCATGTTTTAGCGATTTCACGCTCAAGATTACGTACTCCTGCTTCTCGGGTATAACCACGTATAATATTCAAAATCGCTTTATGCTGGAACTTAATTTGTTTTGAAGTCAGTCCATTTTCAGCTATTTGTTTAGGCAGAAGATGTTCACTTGCGATGTGTTCTTTTTCCAGTTCCGTGTAACCGGAGAGACGGATAATTTCCATCCGGTCTTTAAGCGCAGGCGGTATATTCTGCTGAACATTGGCCGTACAGAAAAATAAGACATCAGAAATATCAAACTCTACTTCCAGATAGTGGTCCATGAAAGTATGATTCTGTTCGGGGTCGAGAACTTCCAGTAAGGCAGCAGCAGGATCACCCATGACGCCGTAGGACATTTTGTCGATTTCATCAAAAAGCAGCAGCGGATTTTTATTTTTTACTTTCCTTAAAGATTGAATCACTTTTCCCGGCATTGCACCGATATATGTCCGTCGGTGTCCTCTTATTTCAGCTTCGTCACGTACTCCGCCGAGACTCACATGCGCAAATTTTCTGCCCAATGCTTCTGCAACAGAACGCGCCAGAGATGTTTTACCGACACCAGGAGGTCCTACCAGACAAATAATAGGTCCTTTCATCTTGCCTACCTGTTGAGCCACAGCAAGGTATTCAATAATACGTTCTTTGACTTTCTCTAATCCGTAATGACGCGCGTCCAGCACTTTTTCCGCTTTTTCGAGGTCAAAATTATCTTCCGTCTTTTCTGCCCACGGCATGCTCAGCAGCCATTCTAGGTAATTCCGGACAACATTTGCTTCAGAAGACATCGAGGGCATCATCTTCAGTTTCTGCAGTTCTTTTTCTGCCATCTCTCTGGCTTCTATAGAAAGTTCCATTTCCTCTATCTTCTTAGCGTACTCTTCCATTTCCGCTTTACCATCTTCACCTTGACCTAATTCTTTCTGGATGGCTTTGACCTGCTCATTGAGGTAGTATTCTTTCTGTGTCCGGCCTATCTGTCCCTGTACACGTTCCTTTAGTTTACGCTCTACTTTTTTAAATTCCTTTTCTTCAAGCATTCTACCATAAACAATTTCCAACCGTTTTTTTGGATCATTGTTTTCCAGCAAGGCCTGTTTTTTCTGCAAATCCATTTTCAGTAGAGGAGCAATACGATCTGCCAGAATGTTTGGATCTTCTGAATCAATGGACAGTTTTTCGATTCCTTCTGTTCGACGTTTCACATCCTTAAGGTAACGTTTGAATTCAGCACGGACATTCTTGCTGAGGGCATGGAGTTCAGGTGCATCAGAAGTTTCTTCAGCGATTGGTTCTACAATTGCGGCAAAATGCGGTTCGTCCATGTGAGCTTCAATCAGCCTGCCTCTTGTTTTTGCCTCAAAGAGCGCTTTTATAGTCCCGTTGTGGAGACGCATAATCTGCAAAACTTTTCCTATAGTTCCTACTCGAAACAGATCTTTTGCCTCAGGTTCTTCAATCAGTGGGTCTTCTTGAGCAACCACAAAAATCTGACGGTCACCTTCAAGGGCTTTTTCGAGAGAGGCAATTGAAAGAGAACGGCCGATGAAAAAAGGCGCTGTCATCTGAGGAAAGACCACGATATCACGCATTGGCAACATAGGCAGTGCAATTTGATTTGGTCCAGTACTTTTTTCCTGGGTTCCGCCGGGCATAAACTTCCTTTTATTGAGTTAGGTGAGTGAAGTCCGCAAAGATGCTTGGCTGTTGTAAAATATCAGCAAACTGTCAGGATGCATGATCCTCTTACATAAATCACAAACTGCCAAGCCTGGATGCTTATAATATTTTATCGATAAGCTCTTCAAATAGCAAGTATTCAAGGTCCTTTAGTTTAATTATGAGCACGCTTTTATAAAGGAGGTAAAGCGGCTACGCTCATTTCGACACAGATTTTCTGACCTTCATTGTAACGCGTAACTTCCTGAAATTCTCTACGGTGATTTTGAGCCCCAATGACGCTTCGCAGATGAAACTCCGCATTACGTTTTGCTCCTGAAACTGCATCTTCAAGAATTAATGCGCAGGCTCGGCTTTTAACAATAACATCAAGTTTTCCATGATCCAGTACTTTGTAGTCAGGATCATATGACGTTTTTATATTCTCAGCAGTTGAGGTACACCCGTTGAATAAAATGATGCAAAAAAAGGATGATAGGATTTTACGCGGCATTATTTTGTTTAATGTAGGCTTGACAACTTTAGAGTCGTTCTCCAAACTAGCAATAACTGCAATCTTGTATTCATGCAGACTAAAAGTTTTCAGTCGAGAAACAAATCTTTTTTAACCTTATACCAGTACAACCTTCATGCAGATTACAAAATCCACACAATTATTTTCACGAGCGCAGCAAAGTATTCCGGGTGGGGTAAACAGTCCTGTCCGTGCCTTCAAATCCGTAAAGATGAATCCGCTTTTTATCAAACGTGCTCAGGGTTCAAAACTCTTTGACGTGGACGGCAACGAATATATTGACTATGTAGGCTCCTGGGGGCCGATGATTTTAGGGCATGCTCATGCTGAAGTTGTCCGTAAACTTGAAGAAACTCTCCGGAATGGAACATCATTTGGCGCTCCG
>JACNKY010000110.1 GCA_014381795.1 Pseudomonadota bacterium
GTTTCCAGATCCGAATGCCTAGCATAGTCATTTACCGCTTGTGAATCCGCCGCTGTCGTGCGTGGACTACGAGTTTCTCTGATATCTGACTGATAAGTCGGTTCCTGATCTGTCGCAAGTTCTAGGTTGATAGAAATTACCCTATGCACTGTTGAGCGTAGTATCAGACATATATACTGGTCAAAAGAAAATTAATCCGGAGAATTTGTTTCTGTACGTGAAAGAGGAAGTGCCGAAGATCTTATCTTTGAAGTACGGAACCTGTAATCTCCTGATAGTTCAACACCCGGTGAAAAAGTGAGGTGCTCTTCACGCTCAGTGTAATCACCTCTCTCGAGTGGAACAAAATATGATTGTGCATACGCTGAGCCGGAAGTACTCAACAATACAAGGAAAATAAATGCAGGAGATAGTGAAAGCAACCGGATAAAAAATACCCGCGAACAGTAAATCATAATAGTCTGAATTAAAAGAGGATATTTGAATTTAATTAATTCATAAAGAGGATAATATCTACATGAATCTTAGTAGAACAGGCTCAGAAAAGCAAGTTTATTCAGTTGGTTGTTTGTCTTAATTATTTCACAAACAACAGCTCGTCGATGATACGGTCGCGGTCTTTATTGCTGCTTTTTAACTCTTGACTCAATTTAAGGTTAACTTCCATTTGATTCACTGACCAACGTGTGACGGCACGTATCAGATCATCTGCGAGTCCAAGACACAGTCCACATTTATTTAATAAGTCTTTCTCACTTTTCTTGAGACTACCATCAATCACGGCAATAGCCCCAAGGTAGAAGAAAACTTTGATAGCAAGATCCAACTCCATCTTGATCTCTTTTACTTCAAAGAGATTCCGTTCTTTTACTTTTTTCATCAAATCATGTACTTCATCGCGGCTTTCGAGCAGTTCGATTGCTTCTTGTAGCGCCACAAACTCATGTTTCTCGATAATGCCGTCTACAATAACTATGTTCGCGATGGCGTTTACTATCCAGTCCCTGATTTCTTTAGAAGCATCCTCAAAGAGGTTCTTGCCTAGATCACGATCTAAATGAAGTTTATACATAAAGTTTTACCGGTTGAATTTTGCTAGGATAAAATTAAAACTCTACAAAATAATAAAAACTGATCTATGACTCAATATTCAGTCATTTACGAAAACAGAAAGTAATAAAAAAAAGCAGCAGTTGTTGAGTTCTGCCTGAAATTCAAATTTTATGACTTTCAGCATAAATTTTTATAAGCTCAATCCAAAGCAATATTTTCATGCAACAGTTCACGCTTAGCGTTGCTGTAACGTCCGACACCATGACCGTTACCATACAGTTTGTATTTATAAATTACCAGACCCTCAAGGCCAACAGGCCCACGGGCATGTATCTTACCAGTACTCACCCCGACTTCTGCTCCTAATCCATAACGAAATCCGTCTGCAAAACGTGTTGACGCATTCCAAAATACTCCTGCAGAGTCAACTGTGTTCATGAACCATTCCGCCAGTTCCGCGTTTTCAGTTACTATTGTATCAGTATGTTTTGAACCGTAATGATTTATGTGTTGAACTGCTGCTTCCGCGGATTTTACAGATTTAACCGCAAGTATCAAATCAATGTATTCCGTTTTCCAGTCTTCTTCATCAGCCTTTTTCAATTTCAATTGAGGGAAATTCTGCAGACGTTTTTCAGTTTCAGCACAAACCCTCAATTCTACTCCAGCATCCTGCATTTTTCGTAAAATATCGGCGAGCAGTTTATCCGTAAAATTTTGATGGACGAGTAAAGTCTCGGATGCATTGCAGACAGCCGGGTAATCCAGTTTTGAGTCAAGAGAAACTTCCAGGCTTTTTGCTTCATCTGCTGCCTCATCCAGAAAGACGTGACATATTCCGTCCGCATGACCCAACACCGGAACCTGGGCATTTTTTTGAATATACTGAACCAATTCGTTGCTGCCGCGTGGAATTATCAAATCAAGCTCCGCACTCATTTTCACCAGTTCTGCAACTTCATCCCTACTTTCTACTAGACCGACAGAGGTTTCCGGAGCAGAATTACTAGCGCTCAGAGTTTTACGAATAAGTCCTGCCAAAACGCGATTTGAATTTTGTGCTTCTTTACCACCTTTTAGAATTACGGCATTTCCGGATTTTAAGGCTAAAGCGGAAATCTGAATTACTACATCCGGGCGTGATTCAAATATCACCAGTATAACACCAATCGGACACGAAACACGGAAGAGCTCAAGCCCTTCATCAAGACGGGTCCCTTGGATGACTTTTCCTGAAGGATCAGGCAATGCGGCAACACTTTCACAATTTTTCGCCATCTGCTCAATCTTGTCTTCATTCAGTAAAACGCGTTTGCAGGCGCTCTCAGAAAGTTCTCCACTTTCCAGCATCTTTCCTGCCTCTACCATGTCCCTGGAATTCTCTGCTAAAATTCTCGCAGAGTTTTCACGCAGGGATTTTGCCAGATCGTTAAGTATTTTATTTTTTGCTGAATTATCCAGATTCGCCAAAACGAGAGACGCTTCACGTGCCTTCTGCACTTGCTGGCTGATTGCAGAAGATATCTGTGGACTATTCATTTTAAATTATCTATCTACAATTTACGGATTGAACGCTGCTTAAAATAAACCGCTGACTGTGAATTCAAAACGGTCAGGAGTTTCACTGGGGCGCTTGTCCAACTTGGAGCCATATTCAAAACGCAGAACACCCATTGGCGTAATCACCCTTACACCAAAACCTGCACTTTTACGTAAATCAATAAATGCTGGTTCTGTCTCACCCAGCAATTGATATTGCCTTGATTCTGCATTTATGTTTCCTGCGTCCAAAAAGAACACTCCACGAACAAAACTGTTCTCATCTTGACTGAGGGGAAAGAGTAACTCAAGATTAAAAACTCTCTCGGAAACACCTCCGCTTTTCAATTCCTGTAGTTCACTTGAGTTTAAACCTACAGTTCTGCTGTCATAAGTTTTTGTCTGTTGATATCCAAGTTCGTCTGTAATCACCCGATAGGCAATATTGTTCCTCTGCTCACTTGAACCGTATGGACCTGAAATGTTGAAATAGTAATGACCACGTACTGAATCGATTCCGCCAAGACGATAACGATCTTCGGAAGGTATC
Organism: Pseudomonadota bacterium; assembly: GCA_014381795.1. Lineage (GTDB taxonomy): Bacteria > SAR324 > SAR324 > SAR324 > NAC60-12 > Arctic96AD-7. The sequence continues at coordinate 3,143 of JACNKY010000110.1, forward strand.
GGCGAAGATCCCTGTTGCTGCAACAGTCCCAAACGACCTTTGGCCATTAAAATAACAGTGTTGTTCGTATTAAGTGCCCAAAACTGCTGGTACTGAAGTTGGTATTCACGCAACTGTATATTTCCTCCGAAAGGCGTTCCGGTTTGAATCATACGCATGGAAGTCTTGATACCCGCACTCGGAAATACAGGATGATTGACTGTGTTGTATGTCAGTGACGGCGATAGAGAACGTTTGTAAAGATCATTATCGGAACCGGAATAAAGACGGTCAAGCGCGCTGATTTGTGTGCCAAATCGTAAATCACGGAAATACAAAGGCATTCCCAAACTGAAACCATAATTGTTTTCTGTGATTATTCCGCGTTCAAATTCAGTTGAATCCTGGATCTTGCTCCTTGATGAAAAAATCGAACCTGAAATCTGTGAATCAAAAAGTCTTGGATCAATCAAGGTTACATCAAATTTTTGTTGTACACTCTGTTCAGCAAACTGTGCGCTAAGACGTAAAGTACGACCGGTTCCAAGCAGGTTACCTTTTGAAACAGTCAAACCTCCGCTGAAACCGGAAAAATCACTATAACCCATCTGCGCCTGAAAAGTTCCTGTTTGTGATTCTTTGAGACGTGCCAGGATGTCCAGCATGTTGCTTTGCTGATCACGTGGTACTCGTTCAAGCACAACTCCGGACTGAAAAAAGCCTAGACGGTTCAGATTCTGCTGACTTTGAAGCAGTTTCTTACCGTTAAATAGTTCATCTTCCAGCAGTTCAAACTCCCGACGAATCACATGATCACGTGTTTCTACATTACCTGCTATTTCTAAACGGCCGATATATGCTTTTTCACCTTTTACTATTCTAAAAGTAACATCAACAACTTTTGTTTCTTCATTAATAACTGTTTCCGGAATAACCATGACAAAGGCATAACCCTGTTCATGATAAATCCCACTAATTCCGGAACGATCCCTGTTCTGCAAAAAAGGATTATAAATTTCACCTTCTTCAAGCAGTAAACCTTCATTTAATTTTTCTACATCACCAAGAACATCTCCGGAAAACTCAATCTTACCGGTAAAATACTGATCTCCCTCAGTAATATTTAAACGCACATCAACACGACTGTAATCAGGATTGTGAATTAACATAACCTCAGGTTTATCAACAAAGACTTTGATGTAACCTTTTTTCAGATAATGCTGAGTGATCAGTGATAAATCCTGGTTAATCATTTCTTCACGAAAAAGACCTGATTGATTTGCCCATGAAACACAATCAATTTCAGAACTCATGATGAAACGTTTAATATCCAGTTCGGAATAGTATTTTGTTCCACTAACGTTAATATCCGTAAGATACACACGTGGTGATTCATTCAGTTCAAAAACTACTCTGAATCTCTCGCCGGGATTTTCCGAATCAGTTTCAACCGTTTCTATTATGCTGTTCACCTTTACCCGTGTATAACCCTCACTGCGGTAATGTTCCAAAATAATCTGTTCATTGATTACAATTTTTTCCGGGTCATAAGGA
>JACNKY010000170.1 GCA_014381795.1 Pseudomonadota bacterium
CGTCTATCATAATAGATTTTCCTGCTCCGGTTTCGCCGGTGAGAATGGAAAACCCGGCAGAGAATTCTACCTCAAGTTCACGGATCGTCGCTAAATTCTCTATCCTTAATTGTAATAACATTTTTTGACTGATTTTAGTATTTTGATTAACTATATATTTTTTCTAATTTATTTTAATTAGATTTATTATATAGTTAATCTAATTTTTAATTTTAATTTGGTATATATTAATTATTCTAGATAAAAATTTTTATTTTATGAATATTTAGATAATTTTCATACTTGAATTAATATATATTTATTCATAAAACCTTATTACATATCTACGACCAAAAAAACGAAACCCACAGCATAATCATCAACCTGAAATTAAAAAAAGGGTTTTAGGTGTGTGGTTACTGCTGTTATTGTTGCTGCATTTGTTGATTTTACTCTTCCTTAATAATTTCAAATACTTTTATCCTAAAATAATTCAAAAATATTGCAGATAAATACCCCTAACATTTTTGGTCACTGTTTCAACAGTTTCTCGCAAATTACTAACTACGTAACCGTGATGTTTTAGAAGTTGAAGAATCGTTTCAGTTTGAACCTTTTCAAAATCCAGTAAATCTGTTGATTCATCATAGATCAGTCGCAGTCCATTTTCAATCAATCTCAGCAGTTTGTAATTGTATCGCAAACTCTGTGCTTCTTCTTTGTTAAGCAAATTCAGCTCACCAAGTTCCCGCAGTGCATCCATAGTTTTTGGGCAACGTAATTGAGGATAATCACGGCCATACTTAAGCTGCAATGCCTGTGTCAGATATTCAATATCCAACAGTCCTCCTTTGCCTTCTTTAATGTTTCTGCGGTTTTCCTCTTCTCCTGACAGTTCCTGTTCTTTACGCAACCGGAAATGATGAATTTGCGCGTTCATATCTTCAGGCGGAATCCACTCATAAACAGCATTACGAATTCCGTCTTCTACTTTTTGAAACCACTTTGCTTCACCTTTACCGCCAATTACCCTGCCTTTGATCAAGGCTTGATGTTCCCATGGTTGTGATTTTTCATGATATTTTAGGTAAATATCTAAAGGTGTCACCAGCACACCGGCATTTCCGGAAGGCCTCAAGCGTGCGTCAAGTTTATAGGCATAACCTGTACGAGTGATTGTAGAAAGGCAGGAGATGAGACGCTGGATCAACTTTATCCAATATTCCTGAGCACCTATTCCATTTTCACCACTGGTGGAACCCTCTCCGGAATGGATAAAAATCAAGTCTAGGTCAGAGAAATAGGTTAACTCACTGCCACCCAATTTACCCAAACCAATGATCGCGAACTGCCCTGATTCTCCCTGAGCATTCTGAACTTCTCCATAACGTTTAGTTAACCATTTTTGTGACAAACGAAAAGCCGCCTGCACAATCACTTCCGCCAGTATAGTAAGTCCAATTCTGGTACGTTCGTAAGAAAGTACACCTTCCATTTCCGCGCTTCCCAACAGAAATGTGATTGTATGTTTGAACTGCCTGAGCTGATCTATTTCATCTTCTTCGTTATCCGAGCAACTAAGAAGTTTCTCTTCAAGTTGTGTGGCCCAACTTTCTGCAGATATTTCTAGTGTAGAATTGTCCAGTTGTTCAAGCAAATCCAAATGATTTAGCAGATAATTCCACAACATTTCGCTGGTTTCAGCAATGCGCATTAAGCGTGAAAGTGAAGAAGGATGTTTGGATAATTTTCGATAATAACCAATTTTAACGCTTACAGATTCAAACAGACGTTGAAATTTGTTTTTTGTGCTCTCACGCATCAAGGGGGCAAGATGCTGTGAAAACAATTCGATAAACTGCTGTTCCTCAGCGGTGAAACTGTTTATCCTCGCACAGTTGCGGATAGCCGCTTCAATTTCCAGGTGTTTCCGACTGAACAATCCGCTGAAAACCGCACGGACACTTCCCATCACATCTTTCAAATCACTCAAAAATTGCTGACGTGCTTTTTCTATATCAAACTCAAGATAAGCTAAATTCCTGGCAATTTGCTGTTGCTGTTCAATGTCTGAAGGCAAGGTGTGGGTTTGTTGTTCCTCTCGTAACTGAAGATGATGTTCCACGCGTCTTAAAAACAAATAAGCTTTTGCTAAATTATCTGCATCACGCTGCGGAATTAATTCTGCGTCCCGCAATTTTTTCAAAACATCCAAAGTGGTCGGACTCCGTAGTTCCGGTTTTGCACCGCCATATAAAAGTTGAAAAGTTTGTACAAAAAATTCAATTTCACGGATTCCCCCAACACCTAATTTTACGTTCAAAAAACTCTCTCGCAGATGCTCCTCTTCAATACGCTTCTTTACTTTTTCCACATCGTGCAACACTGCCTCATCCAGCAAACTCCGAAAAACAAAAGGTGTTATCATGCTCATAAAGTCTTTTCCGGACTGAACTGTTCCTGCTACAGGAACTGCTTTTATCAAGGCTTGACGTTCCCACAATTCACCCCTTGCAGAATAATAAAATTCCATTTCATCCAATGACTGAACAAGGGGTGCACGATCTCCTCCGGGACGTAAACGCATGTCCATCCGTGCCAGGAAGCCTTCTTCTGTCACGTCCGCCATTACATCAATCAATATTTTTGCCGCTTTTATCCTGAGTTTATAATCACTTTCCGGGTCTCCTGTGAGGGCTTCATTATCGTGAATGAAAATCAAATCAACATCGGATGAATAATTTAGTTCATAACCTCCTAATTTCCCCATTCCTAAAATCATAAATGGAAATAGTTCTCCAGACTCTGAACCTTGAATAGGTTTTGACTCAACTCTGGAAGTTCTGCTCTCATCCGGAGTTTTTATGTTTGCTGGATAATTATTAATGACCAGTATGTGTTTAGTAATACCGGAGAGTGCAGCACGCAAAGAACAAATTGCAATTGCGGAAAGTTCCTCGAGTGTTTCTTTGAAAGGGCAGAGCTGCGCAAGGTCACGCACGGTTATGCGTAAATATTCTTCATATTTGTAGCCCCGTAAAATGTTTTTGAATTTCCCCATGGAAAACTCAGGATGCTGCTCGACTCTTTTCCGCAGTTCGGTTTCCATCTGTTCCAAACTTTTTTGTTTTAACAGGAAAGGAGAGTCCAGCAATTTATCAGCAAGTTCCGGATTTCTTTTTAAGCGAATTGCCAGAAAATTACTGCGTCCGAAAATATACAAGAATGCAATTGTGTCCGGACGATTCCAGCTAAATTCGCTTCCAGTTCTTATCCGAAATGCTTCCGTAAAATCAAGCAACTGAGTCAAGGCGGATTCCGGATTTCCGCAGGAAAGCAAAACTGGAAGAAACTGTGGTAACTGTGCTGAAATACCTGTAACCGCAACGCACTGATCCAGCAAATTCGCGAGGCGTTCCGGCGATGCTGATACGAAAGGTGAAGAAGAGACCCCTAATATTTCCTGCCAGTCGGTATTTTGAGGCAAAGGGAAGAGGTTGTTTATCCAGTCGTTGAGGGTCACGTTTAACTCATAATTGGTTTTGGGTGCGAGCACAGTCTAGCATAATTCGGTAATTGGCAGAAATAAAAAAACTTTGTAGTACCTGCAAAGTTTAGCTCTGAAAAAACAATCAAAGAATGATTCCTGAATTTTCTGACTTAATATCTTGCTGTAACTAGCCACCGACGATTATGCAGCTTTAAAAAAAGACGTGTTTAATCCGGAAAATGAACAGGAATTAAAAAGAGAGTTTACGTAGAAATGAGATGGAAAGGAAAGTAGAAAAACAAAATCTCGTGGGAGCAAAGAAATCACTCCCACGAAAAAGATGTTTAACAGTGGTAATACAACTCAAACTCATGAGGATAAGGACGGGAATCGATAGCTTTGACTTCTTCTTCCATCTTCCAGTTCAACCAGTAATCAATGACATCTTTGGTAAAAACATCACCTTTGAGCAGGAATTCGTGGTCGCTTTTCAACGCTTCCAAGGCTTCGTGAAGAGAACTCGGCATCTTAGCAATTTTGTTCAGTTTTTCAGGAGGAAGATCATAGATATTCACATCCATTGGATCACCTGGATCAATCTTGTTTTGAATTCCGTCCAACCCTGCCATCATCATCGCCGGAAAAGCAAGATAGACATTTGCTCCGGAGTCAGGACAACGGTACTCAATCCGGCGGCCTTTTGGTGAATCTACGACAGGAATCCGAACAGCCGCAGATCTGTTACGATTGGAATAAGCCAGATTGATCGGTGCTTCATATCCAGGAACAAGACGCTTATAGGAATTGGTCAAAGGATTGGTAAACGCAGCCAATGCCGGAGCGTGCCTCAGGATACCGCCTATGTAGTAAAGTGCCATTTCGCTCAACCCGCCGTATTGATCACCAGCAAACAAAGGCTGTCCGTCTTTCCAGATTGACTGATGTGTGTGCATTCCACTGCCGTTATCCGAAAACATTGGTTTAGGCATAAAAGTAGCGGTCTTGCCGTTATCAATAGCGACATTACGGACAATGTATTTGTACCACTGCATCATGTCTGCGGATCTCAACATTGTATCAAATCTGAAGTCAATTTCGTGCTGAGCAGGTGCGACTTCATGGTGTTGTGCTTAAACGGTAATTCCCATATCCTGCATGGTTAAAACCATTTCTGCTCTGATATCACGGTCCTG
>JACNKY010000252.1 GCA_014381795.1 Pseudomonadota bacterium
GAACTTTTTTCCAGTCAGTTGTTGTGTCCAGACTGATTAAGGACAATTGTTCAGCAATTATAACAGGTTCAAAACTTTTTTGCTGAAAAGGGAGTAGATCTTCAGTAGCATCGGAAATATCATGTTTACGCTTACGCAGTCGCTGAATCAAAACAGATTCCGGCGCAGTGCATTGCACAAATTTTAATGCTATCTTTCTCTGTGCTGACCAGTTGCGCAGTTTTCCGCGAAATTCCTGCTTGCCAAAAGTCGCGTCCAAAACCACAGATAATCCTTGAGCACTTAAGTCATCCAGCAGTTCCAGCATTCTGTCGTATGTGCGCTCAGTGTTTTGCTGAGAATAGAGTAGATCATCTCCACGTTGATCGAGTGCTATTCCTGACATCTGCTTGCGCAGTGCGTCGGAACGGAGATGAACAGCACCAATTTGTTGAGCGAGCCAGGAAGCGACAGTGCTTTTTCCTGAACCGGAAAATCCGCTGACCACCCAGCAAATAACAGGTTTGGGGCGGCTGTATTCCCAGGCTAATTGATAAAATCTGACTGTTTGCTCCTGGAGACTCGCTTTTTTCTCTGGAGGCAGATGAGGGTCATTTAGTAAAAAAGATTTAACCTTGGCCCTTACAGAGGCTCTCAGACTGGCATAAAAAGCTAACATTGCGGCACCTTCGTAGTCCCCGCTGTGTTCAATCCATGCGTTAAAAAAGCCAAAGGCGAGATCACGCCGGTTTCTAAATTCCAGATCCATCACCATGAAAGCTGCATCGTAAATAACGTCAATGCAGCGGAATTCCTGATTAAATTCAATGCAGTCAAATAATAGAGCTTTATCCGGAAACCAGCAGACGTTGTTCAAATGCAGATCACCGTGGCATTCCCGTATCCAGCCTGCGGATTGACGTTTGCGGAATCGTTCACTATGTTCGTCCAGAAATTTAAGTTGAAAATCACGTGTTTGTTCAAACTGTTCACGTGTCTGCACGCTGCCGATATATTTCTTGGTTGCGCTAAAATTATCCTCAACAACTTTCCTGGTAGCTTCTACAGAACCATAGGCTTGGATTTCCGTATTTGTTGAGGCCGCCAAATGCCAACTTGCGAGTCTGCGTCCTAAATCCTGCAAGTGATGCAGTTCCAGAGTGTTTGCTTCAAACATGGCTCTAAACAGCGAATCCTGCGGAAATTCCTGCATCTTCAGCGTATATTCAACTGCCGCTTGCCCCTGCCTGCCAAGCTTGAATTTTCCATTCTGTTTGCAGATCGGCAGTACTTCACGGTACAATTCCGGTGCAAAGTGACGGTTACGTTTCAGCTCTTCTTCGCAGAAATACTTGCGTTTCTGCAGGCTACTGAAATTGAGGAAACCTAAATCAAGTGGTTTTTTGATTTTGTAGGCCCATTTTCCAGTGAGCAGCAGGTAGGAAATGTGGGTTTGCTCCAGACGAACCGGTTCAGTCACTGGATGAGGATAAGCCTCTGCCTGCAGCAGTTGCTTGATTATTTCAGGAATTTCTTGATCGTCAGGCATTTTTACTGAGAAAAATTTTATCCGGATTATCCCCTGGCTTTAAAAGTTGTGTTTTTTTAAATCACTGCGGTTTTAAGGCTTTTATTCCGGAATTAAATTCAGGTTAACTTTTATGTATTCAGGTAAACGCAAGATTAAATTATGTTCAAATTCTCTGTGGTAACCAACTATATTTTCATCAAATCGTAGTGTCATTGCAGACTCTGCGGTGACGGTTGTAAAATCCAGGTAATGAGTTGTCTGAGGAGGCGCAAAGCCTTGTATTATCAACTTAAAATCTCCGCCAGCACGCTGTTCAAAAACAGATTCCGTGAGCTTCCACTTTTGCGGAAGATCGAGATTGAGCTGCGTAATTTCTGCTGGAATTGTGAAACTGCCTGAGTGATCTTTGTAAAACGGACGTCGCGTCCAGACAAAGAGAGCTAAAAGTGCCAGCACAACTGCTGTTCCACCAATGATCTTCCATTTCTGTTGTTTAGAAAAAACCGAAACAGGATTGTCTTCTGTACGTGGCGGTTGAAAAACGAAATAATAAAGCCCTAGCAAAGTCAACCAGACTACTCCTAATGACCAAAGAGAGTCGCTCAAAAAATGTCCGCCCTGCACGATACGGGCTAAGCTCATTAGCATTCCAAAGGCCAGTCCTGCAGACAATGAAGAAAGGGCGAACTTACGTGAACGCCGCCAGAAATCAATTCCGCTAGTTAAGGTAAAGGCGATTGAACAATGTCCGCAGGGAAAAGAGTGTCCACGTCCCGGCAGTCCGGCTTTCAGTACCGGTTTGTATTCCCAGCTTCCGCTGAACTCTACTATTTCACGAGGACGCGGTCTCCCGCTATGATCTTTGAGAATGACATTAACCAGCAGAAGTGAAGCGATAAACGGAGTTAATGCGCAGATTAATAAATAAGGCCTGAGTGCAGCGCGTGCTGGATCTCTGCGATAATAAATCCAACTCAGAAAACAAAGTAAAGAAAAGATAATTCCTGGTGCTTCTCCATAATCGTAAAGCCAGTTCCAGGGAAAACTGTCTGCTAAAAACCAGCCTTTTTCAGTGGAAAAAAACTGGGCTGAGAAACGACGGTCAATATCATATGCTTCTCCCCAAAGTGTAAAAACCACTAAAACAAGGAGCAAAAGACTTATTAGTAAAATTCCGCGTACTATAAAAAAGCGAGGTTCAGCCTTTGTATCTGCGATAGTTGGAGATAAATTCACCTTGAAAATACAGAAAAATGAAAATTAATTTAAAGAGAAAAAACTCATAGTTTCTACTTATGCAAGCTTAGCAAACAGAGTCAAAATGAGCCAGACAACTTTTTATGACTTAAAAGGGATATTGCCTGACAAAAACACAATTTGACTTCCTGACACTACTTTTGAAGTTTCTGCTGTGGCATTTGTAAAAATTTACCTCCAATTTCAGCAATATCAGCAGCTCTGATTCAGTGATACGATTTAGCCGGAAAACTGCCAGCCAATCAAAAGGCTGATGTCTTCCGATAAAAAATAGTCAAGATCTTCAGTGAATCTCAAAGAGAAACTGTGAGCACCAATAAAGTGACGCAGCCCTATTACAAGTATCGTTTTTTGGTGGTTTAATCCACGTACTGAGTCAGATACTTGATAGCGGGCAGATGCACCCAGAAATTGCACTGCGGCATTCCAAAATTATGGTGTTACTGTGTAACATAGTCTCAATTAGGTAAAAACCAGAATCGAGAGTACATGGTGTTAGCGGAGTTAATTCAAGAAAAATAGCAGACATCGGCTGCTGGTTACGATGCGGCAGGGGATTTTGACATTCAGCAGCATTTAATAAAGAACCACTGAGAAACAGCGGGATTAAACATTCAAACAGTAATATTTTTTTCATTAATCAATAAATTCAGTTTTAAAGTGCCCCCATATTTTTTAACAGAAGCGTCCACAGGAGAAAAGGTATTTTAGTTCTGAGTGGATTATAATGCTTTTGGTTTGCAGTAAAATTGTGTTGTGATAGAATGTCCTGAATCAGCGCATAACAACGCTCTCAAAGTTTGCTTGTCAGCGCTTTTCAGGGAAAGTAATAAACTTTTGATTCTAAATAAAATCTTCACCAGTTGAAATTAATGTCTGTTATGGAAAAACGAACTGTGTCACTTGAAGATAAGTACACACTGAGAAAAGGTCATGCATTTATGACCGGAATTCAGGCTCTGGTACGTTTGCCGATGGTGCAGCGTGAACTTGATCTGAAGGCTGGACTTAACACAGCAGGTTACATCAGTGGTTATCGTGGCTCACCCCTCGGTGGATATGATCAGCAATTGGAACGTAACAAAAAACTGCTCGATGAATTTCACGTCAAATTTCAGCCAGGAGTGAATGAGGATCTGGCCGCAACCGCACTTTGGGGAACACAGCAAACAGAGCTTGGTGGTGAAGGCAAATATGATGGAGTTTTTGGAATTTGGTATGGTAAAGGCCCCGGGGTTGATCGTTCCGGAGATGTGCTGCGACACGCTAATTATGCAGGTACATCCAAGTTTGGAGGTGTACTGGCTTTGATGGGGGATGATCATACTGCAGAATCTTCCACTGTCTGTAATCAAAGTGAATTTGCCATGGTGGACGCACTGATTCCGGTGTTGAATCCGTCCGGTGTACAGGAGGTTTTTGATTTTGGAATTTACGGCTGGGCTCTTTCGCGATTCAGCGGATGCTGGGTTGGTTTAAAGTGTTTGCATGACACGGTGGAAGCAACCGCTTCAATCGATGTTGATGTTGAACGTCTCAAGGTAGTCATCCCAGACAATTACAATTTTCCTGAAGATGGATTAAATATCCGCTTTCCTGACACACCGCATGCTCAGGACCAGAGAATGCACGAATACAAGATGGATGCAGTACGTGCGTTTTGCAGGGCAAACAAACTGGACCGTGCAATTTGGCAGGGCGGCAGCGCAAAAATAGGTGTTGTTACTGTTGGTAAATCATATCTTGATACTCGACTTGCTTTTGAAGAACTGGGAATTGACGAAACTGAAGCAGAGCGTCTGGGTGTGCGTCTCTACAAGGTTGCCATGCCATGGCCGCTTGAACCTGAAGGAATTCTTGAGTTTGCTGAAGGACTTGATTTGATCA
>JACNKY010000354.1 GCA_014381795.1 Pseudomonadota bacterium
GGCCGAAAATTAAAGGTCGTGATGGTTGCAGACTTCCTTTTCCATGGGATTCAACATTAGCAAATCAGGGTTTTAATTCTGGAGCCAAGTCCTGGCTACCTGCAAAAAATGCTTTATCTCTGGATCAAGCTAAAGCTTCTCCTGACAGTAGTTATAACGTTTTAAGAGAAATGCTAAAAATACGTAAAGCTTTTCCAGCGCTGCAAAGAGGTGCTTTTAGGCGGATTTTGATTGAAGGCAATTCTTATGTTTTTGAGAGGAAGACAGAAACAGAAACTTTGTTGATTGCCGCTAATTTTTCTACCGAAGAACAACATCTTAAATTACCGGCCAAAGTGGAGCAAGATCTTACTCCTCAAGCTCTGAAACGTTACTGCACGATCAAGAATGAGCAGTTGGTTTTACCTGGATGCGGTTACTTTATTGGAAAAATCTAAAGAAATACATCAGCTGGATCTGCGGATTATTTCTGGCAAAGCAGACTGTGTGAGACATAGAGTTAAAGCCAAAATCTCAAAATTTAATTTTTTTGTTGATGAATTAGTAGCGGTCGATATTTCGTCATCGGAATCAATTAGCTGATAAGATCCACCGGATATTTATTCAGGATTTAATTATTGCCAAAACTTTGGCCACAGTACTGCCAAACTCGGATGCTCGTTTTACAACTGTGATTCCGCAATCTTCCATGATCTGCATTTTTTCTGCTGCAGATTCTCCCTGCGTGGAAATGATGGCTCCAGCATGTCCCATGCGTCTCCCTTTTGGAGCAGTGAGTCCTGCGATATAGGCCACGACCGGTTTTGAAACGTAATCCCGTGTAAATGCCGCCGCCGCCGCTTCTTGTGGTCCGCCAATCTCGCCGATGAGTACTACCATTTCGGTTTCGTCATCTTCTTCGAAGGAAAGCAGATGATCCTTGAATGAACTGCCGTTGATTGGATCTCCACCAATACCAACACTGGTGCTGATTCCTATTCCGAGTGCTTTCATTTGAGAAGCAGCTTCGTAGCCTAATGTTCCAGAACGTCCGATAACTCCTACTGAACCCTGCTTGTAGATGTGTCCAGGCATGATGCCCATCATCGCTTTACCGGGGCTGATGACACCGGCACAGTTGGGACCGATCAAACACATTTTGCGTTTCTCTTTGTAACGTATCATGTAGCGTTTGACGCGGATCATGTCTTGAGACGGTATTCCGTCAGTTATACAGACACATTGACGGATACCTGCATCGGCAGCTTCCATAATCGCATCTGCTGCAAATGGTGGAGGAACAAAAACTATGCTGGCTTCTGCTCCGGTTTGCTGGACGGCCTCTTTGACCGTGTCAAAAACCGGCTTACCCAGATGTGCGATTCCGCCTTTTCCCGGCGTGATCCCGCCCACTACATTAGTACCGTAATCAATCATTTCCTGAGCGTGGAATGAACCGATACGTCCGGTAAAGCCCTGTACGATCACTGGTGTTTTTTCATTAACAACTATGCTCACGCTCCTCCTCCGGCTACAGCGGCGACAGATTTGGAAGCAGCCTCATCCAGACTCTCTGCGATAATAAGTTCCGCACCGCTTTCGGCTATTATCTTCCGGCCTTCTTCGACATTTGTGCCTGACAAACGTACGATGACCGGGATTTTTATCTCAAATTTATTCATCGCCTGAACTATCCCTTCTGCGACCCAGTCACAACGGTTAATTCCCGCGAAAATATTGACTAGAATAGCCTCGATGTTTTCATCAGCCAAGACCAGGTTAAAGGCTTTGGCTACCCGTTCCGGAGATGCGCCTCCTCCGATATCTAAAAAGTTTGCCGGCTCTCCTCCTGCATCTTTGATCATGTCCATAGTCGCCATCGCCAAGCCGGCACCATTGATGATACAACCTATGTTTCCATCCAATCCAATATAACTCAAACCTCTGTCAGCAGCCTTCATTTCAAGCGGGTCTTCCTGCGATTTGTCACGTAACTCTGAAATTTGCTGCCGACGAAACAAAGCATTGTCATCAAAGGCCATTTTCGCATCAAGGGCCACTAACCGGCCGTCTTCAGTGACAACCAGTGGATTGATTTCTACCATTGTTGCATCCAGATCCCGAAAAGCACGGTAGCAGGCTTCAATGACTGTCACGGCCTGATTCACCTGCTTAGCTTTAAGACCCAATGCAAATGCGATTTCACGTGCTTGAAACTTTTGTATTCCAACAGCAGGCTCAACACTGATATTCACTATTGCTTGCGGATTATTTTTGGCTACCTCCTCAATGTCCATTCCGCCTGCGGCTGAAGCCACGATCATGATACGTTCTGAACAACGATCGAGGACAAGACTCAGGTAAAATTCCGCTGTAATCGATGTGGCTTCCTCCACATACAAGCGTGAGATCATTTTACCCTTTGGTCCAGTCTGCTGAGTTACAAGACGTTTACCGAGCATTTCGTCTGCCGCCTCCCACACCTCATGTTCATCAGCGCATATTTTTACACCTCCGGCCTTTCCTCTTCCTCCGGAGTGGACTTGTGCTTTGACAACCCATTTATCACCGCCGATTTCTCTCGTACGGTAAGCTGCCTGTTCCGGACTGTAAGCCAATCCACCCTGCGCGATCGGCAATCCGTACTCGGCTAATATAGCTTTGGCCTGATATTCATGAATATCCATAGGTCAATCCTTTAGTCATTCCGATTTTGACTGAATCAGTTCATCCTGTTTGACTACATTTTCCGCCATCCTTGCTGACGCGGCATCTATTAAACGGCCGTCGAGTGAGGCTGCGCCTTTTCCTGCAACAGCTGCTTCCTCAAGGGCTGTTAAAATACGTTTAGCACGTTCAACTTCAGCAGCGAGAGGAGAAAATACAGAGTTTGCCAATTCTATTTGCGAGGGGTGAATAGCCCATTTACCTTCATAACCTAAAGCGGCAGCACGTTTTGCACCGAGAATGTAACCGTCAGGATCTTTGAAATCTCCAAATGGGCCGTCGATCGGACGCAGACCGTAAGCCCGGCAGGCTACCAACATACGGGAAAGGGCATCATGCCACTGATCTCCGGGATAATCCGGATTCAATCCACCGATATTGACTGTGCGTGCCCTGCAACTGGCGGCATAATCCGCGACTCCAAAGTGCATGGCTTCGAGACGTTTGCTGGAAGTTGCAATTGCTTCTACATTCGCCATACCAAGTGTAGTTTCGATTAAGGCTTCTATGGCGATAGGATTTGTAATGCCAATTGCTTCTTCGATTTGAGAGAGCATTGCGTCCACCATGTAAACATCGGCCGCTACTCCAACTTTAGGAATCATGATGCTGTCCAGTCGATGGCCAGCTTGTTCAACAATTTCGACGACATCACGGTACATATAATGAGTGTCAATACCGTTGATGCGGATTGAAATCGTTTTGCCCATTCCCCGCCAGTCGATGTCATTGAGCGCTTGTATGATGTTGCTACGGGCTTTTACTTTGTCTCCAGGAGCAACGGCATCTTCCAGGTCAAGAAAAACATAATCTACTTTGCTGTTGGCCGCTTTTTCAAACATCTCCGTATTCGAACCAGGGACGGCTAGTTCACTGCGTTGAAGTCGTTGTCGTGCTGGTTCATAACGTGTGTGACTCATTGATCTGTCTCAGGAAAATCTAGGTGTTTAAAAAAAAGATCTTTCATAAAATGGTCCAGACACCTTAATATTTAAATTGTAAAATATAAAGCTTTTTATTTTGTAAATTTTCTGGTAAATATTTTCAGCTACAATTATACAGCAATTGAGATCTTATTCTTACTTCAAGATATTTAATTAACAATATCAGATAGTAACCAAAATATATAAATTTTTACAGCTTTATCAAAAGCTTATATATTAGTTAAAATGAGTTTCCAATAATTCAAACAGAGAGCATGAGTTGTTCTAATTATAAAAACTATAAAAGGAGGCAGAACTATGAGTAGCAAGAATGATTTACAGGCACAGCGCGAGGCAGCGATACAATTGACAGCAGGTGGAACTCCTGCGCGAACCGTCAATCCTTTTTTTGGTGTTGGCCCGATTACAAACATGACAACCGATGAGGTTGACCGCCGTTTAACGCGTTTTGAGTTTGAAGCGTGGCTAGAAAATAATTATCAAAAACTCGATGATCAGGGTCAAAAAACAGGACCAGTAACGACTGGTGAACTTGACCGCTGTATGCACCGCGGTTATCCGGCAGATAAAGTTGTGCTGGACATGATGCGGGAAATTCACCGTTATTTTGAGTTTCCAAAACAAAACAAAATGGCAGTTGGTCTTGGAGGTGGGCACAGCGGATTTACTGTCGCAGTGCTGCATTTGATGAATACGGAAAGCGGTTTTAATGTGTTTGTAGATACGCCGAGGCCGGAATCAGAGTCAGCCAAACACGGGGGAGCGTTCAGGCAGTCCTGGGGAGTTCAGTTGATTGAACTGCAGAAATATGCGGAAAACGGGGACGAAAGCCGGATTCATTTCAACAGTAGAGAAGGCCACATCCCGTCTGATGAGGCTAAGCTCTTATCCTTTGAGCCGGTGATCCAGAAGCTGAGAAAGCTCTCGATCACGTTGCTGATCCGGTGGGAGGCGTTGTCATCTACTGAGCCAACATC
>JACNKY010000138.1 GCA_014381795.1 Pseudomonadota bacterium
ACAGGCGGAATACAACCCCTGAGCATCAAATGATCTGCATCAACCGGTAATTCTTCTGCATTTGTTAACTCCTGTATGGAAAATGGTAAAAGTTCTAAGCATGCCGTCCTGCCTGCTAATGACTGAGAAACTTGAGACATCAGGCCGAATTGCTGAGAAGCCGTCAACAAAAAAAGTCCCGTTTCTCCGGAGGCATCAACTCGTGTTTGAAGATAAGACAATAACTCAGGACAACGCTGGATCTCATCTAAAATTCCTCCCTGCGGAAAACGCTCCAAAAAGGATCGTGGATCATCTTTTGCGGAAAATCGAACATCCGGATCTTCCAGAGAAACATAAGGCTTGTCTGGAAAAATTGCCTTTGCTAAAGTAGTCTTTCCAGACTGCCTCGGTCCAGTAATGGTGACAACAGGAAAACCACTCAGTAAAGTTTTAATTTTCTTTTCTGCAGCCCTCGCAATCATAATTCTTCTCCGACAATACTTGTTGATGAACAATTGTACTTTGCATATTTTACGAACTTTTGACAAATTGTTAAAATCTTTTACAAATTTACATAAGTGTTTCCGGAAAGCTTCATCACGTCCAAAACAAGCTTCTAAAATTATCCGTGTCATTTAGAGTGAAGCGAAAAATCTTGTGGCCTGTCATTTACTCAAAGCAACTCATTGGTGGAGTGATTTAGGACATTGTGATTTTGATTTATTCTATCTGCGCACCAAAGAAGGTAAGGATGTGGATTTTTTAGTAACACGCGATCAAGTCCCCTGGTTTTTGCTCGAAGTAAAACGCTCAAAAAATGCGCCACTCAACCCAAACTTGAAATGGTTTCAGCAAAAAACCGACGCAGAATTTGCCTTTCAAATCTATTTTGAGAGAGAAGGTCAGCAGGTGGATTGTTATACTGTGCGCCGGCCTGTGAAGGTTTCGGCCGTTTCGCTTTTAGGACAATTGGTTTGAGAAGTCGGCTCGACGTTTTTCAAGCTGAAAAATGCCGAGTCCAACAGATGCGCTAGTAGGTGATTCTAAGGTTAGCAATTCATCCGAAAACGAGTTCAATCAATCTTACGGATAGTATGACTTAATATATCTGCAACAAAAAGGCTTGTACCATCGCTCGTTATTCCTATTGGAAAATTAAATAATGCACTTGTTCCAGTTGCATCTGTTGTCCCTGAAGTTCCAGCAGTTCCGGCAAGAGTTGTTACAACCCCGGTTGAAATCACAACTTTGCGGATGGTATGGTTATTATAATCCGTAACATAAAGATTTGTACCATCATTAGTAATACCATCAGGTGAATTAAATAATGCACTTGTTCCAGTTCCATCCGTTGTCCCTGAAGTTCCTGTTGTTCCGGCAAGAGTTGTTACTACTCCGGAAAGGCTGAGTTCAGTCGAAGTTGTGGAGTTATCTGTGGAAGTTGAACTTGTGCTTGAGCAACCACCGAAGAGTAGTCCGGAGCCAAGCAGCAGAATTGCGCTGGATTTAATGATTGTCTTGTTGAGTCTGTTATTCTTAATAAATTATCTCGTTTAACTATTAGTTGGAGAAGATTCTCCAAATTAAATAAAAAGTAAAAACTGTCCTTGACTTGAACTCCGCTTCCCTGAGCCTGTCGAAGGGAATGGCTTTTTGGACTTTCATCCGCTATACACTCCAGTAAATTGTCGTAATGTGAAAGGTTTAATTGTTTTAATTATCCGGGTTACGGCTTTAGCCTAAGCCTGCCTACACAGTTTGATATATTTTGGATTCTTGAAGAAAATTGAAAATGAACGGTAGCCCCGCTCTCCGTAGCGGGGGGAACTGGTGGCGGGAATGTTCGGTGGGATTGGAAAGTTTAAAACGTAGCCAGTATGCGGAATCCGTAACACCGAAATTTGGTCGGCTGGAATGACTTTGCACAAATTGCTTTGAGAGTTCGGGCCCACACACATTTTCCAGGGTTAATTTTCCGGAAGGGTCTTCAAGATACTCAAGCTGCAGTCCAAGCGGTATACGCTCTTGTCCTTCTTCAAAAATGAGCGGTGTAGCCACTCCATAATTTGACGCTGCAAAGATGAGTATCAACAAAATTGCTAAACGTGAAAGCATAATTTTGGTGCTTGATGAAAATTAATTACAAATGCATCTTTTATGGTTTAGTAATTTTAGTCTTCCCAGTTTTCCAGATATGCTTTTTGTTGCGGAAGCAACTCATCGATGGAAACACCGGAACCTTTCAGTTTGAGGCGGGCGACTTCTTCATCGATTTCATCCGGAACGCGATGGACATCTTTACTCAAGACAGTACGATTTTGCACAACGTATTTTCCGGAAAGTGCCTGTAGCGCAAAACTGGTGTCCATGATTTCTGCAGGATGACCGTCGGCACAGGCGATGTTCACCAAGTCTCCACCGCCTAGCAAATTCAACCAGCGTCCGTCAGCCATACGGAAACCGCTGATGTTGTGACGCATTTCTTTTTGTTCCACCGCAAGATTTTTTAGTGCTTCCAAATCGAATTCGACTTTGAAATGTCCGGCATTGGCCAGGATCACACCGTCCTTCATCCGTTCATAATGTTCACGGCGGATGACATGTTTCCCGCCTGTCACAGTCAGCAAGATGTCCGCCTGCAAAACCGCTTCATTCAAGGGCATGACACGCAGTCCATGCATCAGCGCATCAGCAGCTTTAATTGGATCAACTTCACAAACAATCACATTTGCACCTAAACCTTTGGCTCGCTCAGCACAGCCTTTTCCGCACCATCCGTAACCAATGATCACTACCGTTTTCCCGCTAATCACTAAATTTGTGGTGCGCATCACACCGTCCCAAACCGATTGTCCTGTTCCGTGAAAATTATCAAAAAGGTATTTGCAGCGTGCGTCATTGATCAAGATAACAGGAAACTCAAGAACATCTGCCTTTGCTCTAGCTTTAGCCCGGAGAACTCCGGTGGTTGTTTCTTCGCAAGCACCCCAGACTTCCGGGAGTAATTGCTGCCGCTCATTATGCAGTAATTCTACTAAATCTCCGCCATCGTCAATCACAATATTCGGCTGCAAATCGAGCGCATAGTTCATGTATTGGTGCATTTCTTTAGATGTTGCATCGTAGCGTGCATACACGTGCAGTCCGTCTTCTGCAAGGGCGGCTACGACATCGTCTTTGGTTGAATGCGGATTGCTCCCGGTGACTGCGACTTCCGCCCCACCCGCAGCAAAAACCTGGGCCAGATATGCGGTTTTGGCTTCAAGATGAATGCAGACCAGAACACGCAGTCCGCGGAAATACTGCTGTTCGCGGAAATCATCTTCAATTTGCTGCAGTATGGGCATATTACGTTTAACCCATTCAATTTTTTGTTTACCCTGTTTCGCCAATTCAGGTGCGGCTACGATATTATTTTGCATGTTTTTTGTTCGGTTTTTTTATTCATATTGTTGTTATAGCTTAAAATCATGGTCATTAAAATTAGTGAAAAATTCTTAAAATTAATAACCCTCTGGATTCCAACTTTCGAGGGAATAATAATTTTTTTCAAGCCATCATGTTTGACACAGTCTTAAATACTCTGAAACCAAAATTTGACATTTCGAACGAAGGGGAAAATCTTTTTGTATATATATTACTGAACCAGTAAAAAGTCCTAATACTGTGTCATTTCAAGCGAAGCGAGAAATCGTACGCAAGCTCCTACACTCATTTTCTTAAGATCTCTCTCTTAGTTCGAGATGACATCTTATTACAAGTTTAGGCAGTTATTCAATTTTCATTTTTTTTAATAAAGAGCGCGTTCTGTCTTTCCACAAACTTTGCGGGAAGTTCTGGTTGAGAAATTTTTGCCAGGCGGCATGGGCCTCCTTGTGACGTCCCTGCTGCCAGTATAATTGTCCCATCACAAAATTTGTAAAAGGATAGACATCCGGAAATTCCATTTGCAACTCCTGCAAATCACGGATACCACCTTCATATTCCTCAAGTTGAGGCTTGTTTTGCAGTAGTGAGGCATAGGTGGCAAAGGCCAATTCATAATCTCCTTTTTTAAGGTATACAATTCCCAAATTCATGCGTGCGTAGTTTAACTCAGGTTTTAGAGCTAATGCATGACGACTGCTTGTTATAGATGAAGAGTAATCGCCGAGCAGGTAATATCCCCAACCTAAATTTCCGTATAAATAAGGATCTTCTCCATAAAGCAATGCTGTTTCGTATGATTCAATGGAATTTCGAACATCTTTAAGATCATAACGTGCCAAACCGTTAGGCTGCAGTTTGTAACCTTTGTAATAGTAAACGGTACCTAAATCCTGATATATTTTTTCCAGTTGCGCTGGTGTTTCGGCATAGTGCAGACCATCATTTAAGGTTGAAAGTGCGGATTCAAATTCGCGTGCCTCAAACAAACCTCTGGCAGTCAATGCATAGTAATCGGTGGGACCTTCTCCAAAGGTAGGACTTTCAGAAAGCTCCAGCCACCGCTTTAGTTTTTCACGAACATCTTCACTCAGTTCATCACTTTTGCTGCCAAAAAGGTTTTGCAAACTTCTCTGCAGCATGGGCCACAATTCTTCAGGTCCAACACGCCGGCTCATCGACCGTGAAACC
>JACNKY010000218.1 GCA_014381795.1 Pseudomonadota bacterium
TAAAGATCAGTACTGACGTTAGAAATTCCTGGAAACCAACCCAACTTGATGGCAAAAAAGAGAATCAGAATGTAAGCGACAAAGAATTCCGGAAATGAAATGGAGGTGAGGGTGAAGGTGTTAACGGCTCGGTCATAAAGACTATTGCGGTAGAGAGCAGCTAAGATACCGAGAAACAAAGCCAATGGAACTGCAATCGTCGCGGCAAAACCACCAAGGAAAATGGTGTTGGAAAGACGGAGTCCGATCAGTTCAGAAATTTCACGCTTATTGGCCAGTGAAACTCCCATGTCACCTGTTGCCATGCCGGCCAGCCAACTGAGGTAGCGTAAATGCGCCGGCTTGTCCAGGCCGAGTTCAGTGCGGAAAACTTTTACTGTTTCAGGCGTCGCACCTTGGCCAAGAATTGACTCCGCCAAATCACCTGGCAGGAGTTCCACGCCAAAGGTAATCAGCAACGAAATGACAAAGAGGGTGAGAAAACCCAGCACAATACGCTGGGCTACAATTTTGAGGATGTTGGCCAATGAAGTCTCCAGACTACAAGTTTCAAGTTTCAAGTTTCAAAGTACAAGGCCCAAAGTTTAACTTCCTCTGAACCTTGCCACTAATTTCTTGTTACCTGATCAGGAATACCACCAGCGTTCGTGGAACTTGTCACCGTCCAAATCCCAGTTTCCGGCCATCTTACCGTGAGCGATTTTGTCGGTTGTGCCGAAGACATAGTTAGCAAACATTGGAACAACAACACCGCCTTTATCACGTACTATCTGTTGCATTTCATAGTACATTTCGCGGCGTTTATTCTGTTTCGTTTCGGCACGTGCTTCAATGAGCAGCTTATCGAAACGGTCATTCTTCCAGAAAGTGTCGTTCCAGGACGCACCACCCTGATAGGCAGTTGAAAACATCCAGTCCTCTGTAGGACGACCACCCCAGTAACAAGCACCCCAGGGCTTTTTCATCCAGACGTTTGACCAGTAACCGTCACTCGGTTCACGCACAACTTCAATATCAATTCCGGCAGCAGCAGCATGTTCCCTATAAAGCACGGCTGCATCAACTGCTCCTGGGAAAGCCGCATCTGCCGCAGAGAGCTGAACTTTAACACCACCAGCTTTTTTCGCATAAAAACGGGCTTTATCCGGATCGTATGTACGTTGCTCCAAAGTAGCAGCATGGAAAGGATTTGAAGGTGCAATCGGATGATCGTTACCTACCACTCCATGACCAAACAAAACTTTCTCAACAATCTCATCACGGTTTATTGCGTGCTTGAGCGCGAGACGGAGATTATTGTCGTCAAAGGGCGCAGTGTCTGTGCGCATCGGGAAGGTATAGTGCTTCGTACCGGTAGTTTCTTCAACCTTGATTCCACTCTTTCGTGCGAGCAGGTGGGCGGTTTTCAAGTCAACACGGTCAATGACATCGACTTCACCTGTTGTCAGGGCATTGCTCCTGGCAGTAGGATCTACGATGGAAAGCATCTCCAGTTCGTTAAACCAGCCGCGGTCATCTTTAAAATAATTGGGGTTGCGTTTTCCGAAAAAGCGCACACCCATTTCAAGTTTATTAAGTACATAAGCACCGGTTCCGATACCGTCTGTGGGATCGATCTTGCCGTCTTTTGAGGGTTTAATCGCAATATGATAATCAGATGCAACAAAAGGGAAATCGGCGTTTCCTCCAGTCAATTCAAAGACAACAGTGTATTTCCCATCCTTACGAATACTGCTGACCTGCTTGAGTAGTGATTTCGCGGGAGACTTGGTTTCACCCATGTGGTGCTGAAACGAAGCAATCACATCGTCGGAATCCAGTGTCTTCCCATTGTGAAATTCCACTCCTTTACGAAGGTTAAAGACCCATGTTTTGGCACCGTTCTGAGGTTCCCAACTTTCCGCTAATTCCGGAGACATGTTTCCGGTATGATCCACTTCACCAAGATGATTCTGGATCGCATAATTGACTTTACTCATGAAACCGTTTTCATAAGTTGCTGGATCCAGCGAATCGGTTGTTGAACCATGAGCAATTCCTGCACGCAAACGTCCTCCGCGCTTGGCACCAGCCTGTGCTTGATCCGCCCAGGTCAGCAATGTGCCAGCACTTGATCCGGCAATACCCAGTACCATTAAGCGCTGCGCGAATTCGCGACGCGTCATCCTGCCGGAAATTAGTTGTTCCTTGATGTGGTCAATCTTATTATCCATACTATACTCCAATGGGAGGAATTGGTTCTCAGCTCCGTGATTAGAAGGTTTAACCAATTCGGTTTAGTTGAAAAATCAACAATTTCGAAAGCGGCACCTCTGCGATTGAAATCTCCTGAAATGAAAACACCTGAATAATTTCAAAGCTTGTGTCGTAATTCGTTTCTATGCGGATCACACTCAAATAACTTTTGAAAAAACGATCTGCCTGCCGGAAAGTAGCATGGATCAACAGAACTTGTCAACCTATAAACTTAGTTTATGCTGAACAAGTACCTTTAGTTCTGTGTTAGATCTATAATAATTTGTAATAACTGATTATTTTAAATTTACACCAGATATTTATGTTTGAAACCTTTTGCCAATGCTAAAGGAGAGTTTAAAAAATTTCAGACATGATGCACTGGTAAAAGCACAAAAACAGTGTCATTTCGAGCAAAGCGAGAAATCTATTTTATGATACCACTCTAATATAATTAAGATTTCTCCCTCTGGTCAAAATGACAAAAGTTGTGTTTCAGAGTTTTTACATAGGCTTCAAACTTGATTCCTCGGAACTTCAAAATCCCAGTTCCGAAAAAAGATTCGCTGCTCACCTTCGAACACCTCCAACTTGGATGTGACATGAAAATTATCTGCTGTAGCGCACATGGTTCCGCTGGCTTCAACACGCGTCTGCCAATCAGCACGGCCTATCCCTGCAGTACGTTCGCAATTCACCTTTAAAGAAAGCGGCTCGCCTTCCTTCAGCGATAGAGTATCACAACCGAGGTCTTCAGTTTCCAGTCCATCTTCGACAAAACGATAGCGTCCGTTATCCACTCTGTCTGTGAGTGTAAAACTGTCTTCAATCAACTTATGTTCAAGCTTGCGATTGCGGCTGGCTTTTCTGAGCTTTTCTGTTTCCAAAGGTTTAGAACATTCTGCTGCTAAAAAATCCGCAAGGTGGTCGTCTTCCGGACGTGATTTTCTGAACGGCAAGCTGAGATATGTTTCAGTGCCGGGAAAGATATGCAGTGCTGTTAGTTCCGGACTGGGCCATGCATGTGGAAAATACGCAGATGAAAGTGAAATCCGCCAGCGATGTCCTGGACTGAGTGCATGGGCACAGGCATTGAGTTGAACAGTCGCCTTAAATTCATTTCCTGGAATCAAGGCTTCAGGATGTTCGTGAGAGTTACGGTGCGTCAAATTAAGCAAGCCCCAGCTCACCAACAGAGATGAACCATCAGGTGCGACATCACACAAACGCGCGGCGAGCAGGGCTTTAGGCTTATCGCAGTTCAGACTGACGGTCACTTCGGGATTTCCCAATATCTCCATTCCTTCGTCAAAGGGTTCGGAAGTAAAACACAAGGATCCGGAATCTGCGGATCGCTGATCTCCGGGAAACTCACCGGCTGCTCCCATTGGAAACCAGACACCGGCATTTAATCCGACAGTCAGTGAAGTTGGAAAAAGCAGAGGTTTTTCAGTTTCCAGCGCTTGATTGAGACCGTTCCGGTTGAGGTACCAAGTTTGTGCTCTGGACTTTTCAGGCGGGCATAGCGGTTCCGCCACCCAACGTCCAGGCCGGAATTCATAATGTGTTTTTGGAGCAACACTTTCCGGCATCCACGCCCTCAGCATCGGTTCCTCCATAATACCTGTCTCAGTGCCTTTGAGCCAGTAATCCCACCAGCGCAGACATTCCTGTACAAAACCAATCTGTGGTCCTGGAAGGGCGCGTTGTGGATACTCATGAGACCATGGACCAATCAATCCTTTGCGTGGACATGAAAGCCCGGAAAGCATCCGCTGAATTGTGTTGCTGTATGGATCCGCCCAACCTCCGACTGCATAGACTGAACACTTTACCGCTGAAAAATCTTCACAAATAGAACCGTGTTTCCAATAAGCGTCTCGGTGTTGGTGACCGATCCACTCCTTTACCGGCAAGTGGGTTTGCTCCAAACGTTCCAACCAGCGTTCACGCCAACTCTCACCC
Source organism: Pseudomonadota bacterium (assembly GCA_014381795.1). Lineage (GTDB taxonomy): Bacteria > SAR324 > SAR324 > SAR324 > NAC60-12 > Arctic96AD-7. The sequence goes on from JACNKY010000218.1 coordinate 4,201, forward strand.
AGCACTGCTGGATCCGGTGGACGGGCGTTCCAGGCAAGCATGGTTGTGGACCAACCGAGCATGTCTGTACTCAGCACACAACCGCCTTTATAATGGATATCATCAGCATAACGATCGTCCGAAGAGCAAACAGTTATGATAGCCTTTAGTGCCGGAGGCTGGAGCGCCGCGACTTCCAGCGAATTAAAACCACCCCACGATTTACCCATCATCCCGACAGCACCATTGCACCATGACTGTTCCGCGAGCCAGGCAATTACTGAAACCGCATCGTCCAATTCCTGTTTGCAATATTCATCCACCAGAATCCCGTTAGGTTCGCTTTCTGAATCACCGCTGCCGCGCATATCGACGCGTACCGCAGCATAACCGTGTCCGGCGAAATA
>JACNKY010000187.1 GCA_014381795.1 Pseudomonadota bacterium
CGATTCCTGTGTTTCCGGCAGTACCTTCAACAATTACTCCGCCGGGTTTTAACAGACCACGTTTTTCTGCGTCAAGCACAATCGCCTTTGCCGCACGGTCTTTGACTGATCCACCTGGATTCAAAAATTCCGCCTTACCTAAGATATTACAACCTGTCAGTTCAGAGGCTTTACGTAGTTTTATCAGAGGACTGTTCCCGACGGCTTCTAGAAAATTATTGCGGATCATGTGAACTGTTTGGATTGAATGTTAGTAATCAGGAAATGGAATTTTAACACAGAGAAAACTTAGAACACAGTCAAAAATGAGGTTGACCTGTTTTACGCAAAAATTAACTGTTTGTTTGATTTTGCGCTAGTTGAGCAAAGATAATCTAAGGAATTAAAATTTAAGTGTACTTATAGCAGCATTTTGTAAATGAAATCGAGAATATTCAAAAAGCTATTTAGGTTTGGTGTGGGTTTTCTGCTTGTCGGCAGAAGTGCCGTCATTTTGATCGATTCAGCTCTTATTCTAAGTGAAAACCCGTTCTCTGTGTCATCTGTGATTTTGCGGTATGATTATTTTACTATGTTGAGCATTTCATGAAACTGTCATTTTATACTGTGGCTATTGTTCATGCCGGGCCAAGAAGCGGTCACACAGGAGGCGTAAACCGACTCCCCAGCGAAGAAACGGTTGCGGAGGAAGCAGCATTGGAGCCGAGTTAGTTTGAATCATCCTGATCTCATCAGTCATTTTACCACTGGCAAGATTGGCAATTTCTGTTCCGAACAGGATGCCCAGGCCAATACCGCTGGCATTATAACATCCCGCTGCGAACATCCCGTTTTCCAGCTCTGAAAACACATTTGCGTTGTTGCCGCTGAGGCAGATGGTTCCTGACCAAGTGCTTTCAATTAGATCGACACCAAGCTGGGGAAAACGCCTTTTAATCCCATTTAAATGTTTTGCTTTGCGCAACTCTAAATCCGCGGAGGTCATATGGTGGTTAGGCCAGACTTCGGCTGTATTGCGCATTAAAATCCGTCTGTCTTTTGTCAAACGCACGGTGGCTCCCATCGATTGAGCGGATAAAACGCCCCAGGAGTCCGGACGTCCGATGGCTTCATCTTCTTCAGTAGTCATGGGCCTTGTCATGCTCGCTGTCAGAGTCAGCGAAAATGAACGGTTCGGCTTCACACCGCAGTTTGCCATAAACCCATTCACCGCCACAATGAGTTTTTCGCAGCTTATCTGTCCTTCAGGAGTTGACAATTGATAGCCCTCGGAATTGCTCAGTTTATGCCAATTTATGACAGGTGAATTTTCATATAACTCAACTTGCCCCGGTAGTTTTTCGAGTATACCTCGTGCCAGCATTGCGGGCTGCAGCATCACTCCGCCTTCTGTCCACAAACCCATACGGTAATAGGAACTACCTAGACGCTGCCGCAATTCTTCACCTTCAAGAATTTTATGATTCAGTTCCAGTTCAGTCAACAACTTGCTGAAATTTAATATCTTTTTCTCATGAGACTTGACTGCGGTACAATGAATCTTACCTTTGGCCTCCAAATCACAATTGATGCTTAGATCATCTACAAGACGCTGAACAGCTAAAACTCCGGCACGTTTTACTTCGTATTTTCGCCGATATAGCTCAAGGCCTGCTGCCGAATAATGGCCCTCATTGAGAGTTGAATCCACCAGAAACCCTGAATTCCTGGCACTGGAACCTTCTCCGGCTTGTTCTGCTTCGAGCACAATAATTCTGGCCTGCGGATGTAAAAGAGCCAGTTGCCTAGCAGCAGCAAGTCCGGTGAAACCTGCTCCGAGTACAACCCAGTCTGCATGTTTTTTTCCTGAAAGAGCAGGCTGAGCTCGGCGTGGCGGAAGTTGTTTAATCCAACCGCAACTGTCGTCATTATTTGGCAAAGTAGAAATGATCTTAGTAGTCATTGTGAATATTTATAGCTATTATTGATGCAGTAGTAAAAAGTATCAGAACTTTTATTTGTCATTTCGAGCACAAGGTTAAATATTCATGTTATTAATGTGCTCGCTTAGACAAAATTTCTTGCTTCTCTAAAATTAAACTTTCTCAGAACTCTTTAGAATTACATCAGCAATAATTTAAATCGGAGCAGTTTCGCACCAGCGGCTGATGAAAAGAGCGTAGGTTTTCATAGTATGCCGAACAGATTCGATGAGGACAGATTCATCAATTCCATGAATATTACGGGCCACAGGACCATAACAGGTTCCTCCTGTACGGTTATAGAAATGGAAAGCGCGTAAATCGGTGGTGCAGGTGGAAAGATAATGTTCAGGATCTGTTGCAGTCAGTTGACGGTGACAGGATTCAAGCATCCGGATACCAGGCTGTTCGACGTCAATCAAGTGTCCTTCGGAACGAAAACCCTCAAATCGTATGAGTGGACGCAGTTTATTAAAAACAGGGAATTTCTCCGCGGCACTTTCGATACGGTCACTCACCATTTGCATAAACTGCGAGGCTGTCATGCCGGGCGGAAAACTCAGGCGCGCTTCAATTTCTGCGTGTGCCGGTACACTTGAGGGCCAGTTTCCTCCTGAAATACGTCCCAAATTTAGATTGAACGGATGTTCAAATTGGTCAAAAGGGGGTACACGATGATGTTCATTGAGTTCATCTTCCAAATCCTTGAGTGCCGGAATTAGCAGCATCAGACTTTCGATGGCGTCCTCACCGGCAGAAGTATCCTGGACATGGGCCGGTGTGCCTCGACAGATAATTTTGAACCACATCGTACCGGGTTGTCCACTATAAATTGTTGGACCGAAAGGTTCAGGAATGAGCACAAAGTCTCCACCATATCCACGGTCAAGACAGGCCAGCGCTCCATTTCCGGTACACTCTTCTTCGATGACTGTCTGAACCGTCAGCGGGGAGCGAATCTCCGCACCTGCTTCACGAATTGCTAGCACGGCGTAAATCATGGCTGCAACTCCGGATTTCATATCTCCTGAACCACGGCCGTACAACCACTCTCCGTCACGCCACGGTTCGTCAGGACTTCTGCTCCACATTTCAAACGGAGTAGCTGGAACAACGTCAAGATGTCCATTCAAGACCAAACTCCTGCCCGAAGCACCTTGATTGAGTGCGGAAACCAAATTGAACTTACGGTCGTATTTCCATGGTACCGGCGCAAAAAGCGGATGTGAGGAAAGCCTTGCTGTATCAACTGCTACACGAACCGGTGGTAAATCCAAGTTGTTCAACTGGCGTTCCACCACATCCAAAACCCCTTGCTCTTGATTTAAGATACTGTATTGTTTTACCATTTCCTCTGTAAAATCCAGAACTTCCGGGAACAGTTTGTCACAACTTGCGAGTATTTTTTGTTCGAGTTCTTTGTCCATATTTTTCAACTAAGTGGTGGTACAGAAGAAACTTAAAAAATCTGAATCTAATTAACTGTCTTTTCGAACGTCTGGAGTAATATTTATGATATTAAAGTGTAGCTTAGCCAAAATTTCTCAGTTTGCTCGTAATGACACTATTTTTGAACTTATTAACTCAGCTTTATTTGCTAAAACTTTCTTAAAGTATTTTCCGGAAAAATCAACTTCGCTTCTGTATGATTTTGCAGTTCTTGCAGAGAAACATTTTCCGCAATTTCCTGAACGAGTAAACCTTCCGGAGTTACATCGATGACCGCTTCATCAGTAATGATCCGGTTTACACAAGCAGGAGCAGTCAAGGGCAGTCTGCAGCGTTCGAGGATTTTGGGACGTCCGTTTTTGTCAGTGTGGGTACTCAATACAATCAGCCTTTTGGCTTTTTGTGCCAGTTCCATTGCACCGCCAATTCCGGGAGAGAGCTTTCCGGGAATTTTCCAATTTGCGAGATTTCCACAAGAGTCCACTTCAAAAGCTCCAAGTAGGCAAAGATCAATACGTCCACGTCGAATCATGGCAAAAGAAACCGCACTGTCGAAACAGGAACTTCCGGGCGTTAGATTTATATAATGTCCTGCAGAGTCAATCAAAGTCGGGCGTGCCTGTCCGCGCTTGGCAACAGATCCGCAGCCTAGTACTCCATTTTCGGAATGGATTAATCCTGCAAAATTATCCGGAAGATAATCAGGAAGCAGCGTGGGTAGACCGATGCCGAGATTGATGATGATTCCAGGCAGGATTTCCTCAACTGCCCTCCGTAGAATGCGCTCAGTCTTCGACATAATGCTCCATCAATTCATATTGACTTTGTAAGTCCTGCTCACGGTTAAGCGCAATTACTGCTGAAACAAAAGCGCAGGGGGTGTGAATATGTTCAGGTGGAAATGTGCCTGGAGGTTCCAAATTAAAAGTTTCTGCAAATACATTTTCTGCTGCCATTGCCATCAGTGGATTAAAATTGATCGCGCTGTCGGTGTATAGCAAGTTACCGAAATGATCCGCCCTCGCTGCGTGGATCAAAGCAAAATCTGCGTGCAAAGCGGTTTCAACTTTCAGTTTACGCTTGGCACAGGACTTATCAACTTGCCATTCAATGATTTGACTTGGATCAGTAATTTCAGTTTCGATTCCGATG
>JACNKY010000107.1 GCA_014381795.1 Pseudomonadota bacterium
GCACAGCATTTATCATGCCTCCCATGGGTACAAATAAAAATCTGCTCCCCTTCAATTGCGGCAGGTGAAAAAGCGGTAGTTATTCCATCACGAAAATATGATTCCAAAACTGCTGGAATTTGACTGGGCATCACATTTGAATAACATTGTTTTTCAGGATAGATAAAAATATTTACTTTGTCCTGACTCAGTCCTGCCCGGCTGATCAGGCGGATGCTGATTTTTCCATTGACTACGCTTTGTTCTTTCATCCATTTTTTTAATCCCTGCGGAAATCCACCTTTTGATTCAAGTGCTTCATATTGCCAATATTTTTTTGGCCAGGTGATAAAAATGAAATGCCTGGCATATGGAGCGGTTCCCGCAAGTGGTTCAGCAGATTTCCTTGTCAAAACGCTGCAGTAATTTAAAGCGGACATTTTTCAGTTTCAGTTAGTTGTTGCACAGGCAGTCTTTCAGGATTTAACAAGAGCAGCATAAGGTTTGTAACAGGCAACTTTATGCTTAATCTCCTGCGGATTATTCTCAAAACATGTTGCAGAACCAGCTTGAATATTTTGCAGAGCAGGAGAAATGTTTCTACATTTATCCTCAACCAGCGGACAGCGTGAAGCGTAGGCACAGCCATTTCCGGATAGGGTTTCAAAATTTGAATCCGGTATTTTAGGAACAGAACTAGCTGCAGATTTACTTTTTTTACGTGAAGGATCGGTACGGGGAACCGCTGCCAGTAAAGCGCGTGTATAAGGATGCTGAGCATGATCAAACAGCATTTGCGTTCGACCCTGCTCCACAATCCTGCCAGCATACATCACTGCAACTTTTGTTGTCATGTGCCGAACTATGCTGAGGTCATGACTGATAAACAGATAAGCCAATCCGTGCCGGTCACGCAGGTCCATCATTAAATTCAGGACCTGAGCCTGTACTGAAACATCAAGCGCGGAAACCGGTTCATCCGCCACAATTAAAGCCGGACGTGTTATTAGAGCACGGGCAATTGCAATCCGTTGTCGTTGTCCTCCGGAAAATTCATGCGGAAATTTAACCGAGTCATTTGGTGAAAGTCCAACATTGTCCAGAGCTTCCGTAACCATTTCGCTCCGTTTTTTAAGTGTCATTTTTCCAAGTAAAGACAAAGGTTCAGCAATAATTTTTCCTACACTTTGCCGTGGATCAAGCGAGCCGTACGGATCTTGAAAAATCATTTGTAGACCACTTCGCACACGGCGTAAATCTTTAGCTTTTAGTGCATGGAGAATCTTACCCTGAAAGCAAATTTCACCGGATTGTGGAGCTTCAAGTGCCATTACTGTACGAGCCAAAGTTGATTTTCCGCAGCCGGACTCACCTACAATGCCAAAACTTTCACCGGAATTTATGGTCAAGCTCACACCATCCAGCGCTCGGAAACGTTTAGCTGAAGAAAATAACTGTTGGCGGGGAAGAATGTATTCCCGCACTACTTTCCGAATTTCGAGTAATGAAGTGTCTGTCTTTTTTTGATTCATACATTTTACTAATAATGGAAAAAACAGGCTGTAGAGTGTGCCGTACCGAGTTGGATTTCCTCAGGAACTTGTGAAGAACATTGAGGCTGAACCCGTGGACAGCGGTCAGCAAAGGAACAGCCCTTGGAACGTTCCCAAAACTCCGGTACACGTCCCGGAATTGTTGACAATCTGTTTGTTTGCGAATATTCTGATTGTAATCCTTGTTCAGAATTTACTTTTTCTGAATCAGGAATTGAGGCAAAAAGGCCCCTTGTGTAAGGATGTGCCAGGTTTTTAAAAACATTTTTCGTAGGACCTCTCTCTACTATACGTCCAGCATACATGACCAGCATCTCATCTGTATTCTCAGCGACAACACCTAAATCATGTGTGATCAGGATCAGAGACATGTTTTCTTCAAAAACCAACTCCGCGATCAAAGCCAGTATTTGCGCTTGGATTGTTACATCCAGTGCAGTTGTCGGTTCATCCGCAATGATCAATTCCGGACTGCAGGCCATTGCTATTGCGATTACAACCCTCTGTCTTTGTCCTCCCGAAAGCTGATGAGGATAGAGTGAGTGGGAATATTTTTGACTTGGTAAACCGACACGGTCCAGCACCTTTGAAGCCTGTTGCTGTGCCTGATGGCGGGATAAGTTTTTGTGCAGTCTAAGACTTTCTGCCACCTGAAAACCAATCGGCAGGACTGGATTAAGTGCGCTCATGGGTTCCTGAAAAACCATACTGATTTTGTTTCCCCTGATTTGACACAATTCTTTTTCAGGCAAACTCAGCAAATTACTTCCGAACAGAACTTCTCCGGATGCAGTCATATTATCCGGTAGCAATCCCATGATGGCAAGGGCCATCATTGATTTTCCGCAACCTGATTCTCCAACAACACCAAGGCTTTTACCGCGTTCAAGATTAAAATTGAGATTGTCCAAAATGTTTATAGAACCGGACTGGTGCTCTGTACTTACAGTTAAATTATTTACGGTTAACAAATTCAAAATGGAGTGGCTTGAAGCGAATTTTTTGCAGGTTGTAAAGATGTTCACCAAAAGTGAAACTGAATATTTCTAAAAAGATGCAATTGATTAATTTTCACAAGTTGGCAAGCTTTTTGGAAAGCATACCTTAAAAGTGCAGTTTTTGCATGCAGAATTTGACCATTATGAGTATTCTGTGATAAATTGTTATTAAAATGGAAAAACAATAATAATGCTCCTAAGAGGGATGAACATTGTCTTTCTTTTTTTAAATTAAATCAGCAAAGGTATATTTTATGAGATCAGCGATTCAGGAAGAATTATTTGGTGCAGAACAATACACTCGTTTATGCAGTATCTGCAGTGGCGAATTTCCACGTTCTTCAGAATTTTTCCCTGAAGGCCGTTGTCAGGACATGATGACCTCCTATTGTCGAAAATGCGCGAATGTCCGGGTACAGACGCAAAGCATCTCAAAAGAAAGTGAAACAGAAATCTCAAATTTATATTCGCTGGAAAAGAGTTGTAAAGAATGCGGAGAAATTAAACAATTACGTGAGTTTTACATGTCTTCGCAATCGCATGATGGTAAAACATATGCGTGTAAAAACTGTACTGACGAAAAACATAAAGCACGGGAGATACGTCAGCAACGTCTTGCTGAGTTTGAATGGGCTGTGTATTTTATCCAGGATTCAAGAAATAACAGAGTTAAAATAGGTTCAAGTGATGATCCCGAACAGGCACTTTCGATCCTGCAGGAAGGTTCTTCGGAAACTCTTCATATGCTCGCGAATCACGCGTCAGGTGAAAAAGATACTGCTGAAATGAGCGTGTATGCAATACATAGTCTGTTTCAAACTCATCATACCGGAAACGGTTGGTTTGAAATGGTTCCTTCCTTGGAACAGTACATTTCCCTAATTCAGCATGGAAATTTCGAAAATGCTGAATTATTGCTTTATCCAATTGAAAATAATGAATACCAATCTCCAGTTAAAGCGACTCAAAAAGAAAGCATAGAAGGTGTAGTAGTAGTTGATGGACACAGTTTCCCTAGCATTTCAGCTGCTTCAAATGCAACCGGATATACTCCAGAACAGATGAAAAAATACTTGCAAAAATCTGCGGATTCGAACTCTCTACTCACTCAAAAGCTTCAAAAAGCAGGTTGATTTTTTGATTGACCAGACAATGTCATGAGTGGTAGTTTTTATTCAAAATTTGTTTTTCCCTACCTTTGTGAATTTTTCATGTCCGGAGCTTCCTTAAACGGTTTTCGACAGGACGCACTCCTTAAAACAGGAGGTGAAGTACTGGAGATAGGTTTTGGAACAGGACTCAATCTGCCTCATTATCCGGATTCAGTACAGAAAATTGACGCCGTGGATGTTAATCCAGCTATGTATCCTCTGGCACGTAAAAGGATTGAAAAGTCAGAAATTTCTGTTACAAATTATATCCTTTCCGGCGAGAATTTGCCGATGGAAGATTCAAGTTACGATTGCGTTGCCTGCACTTTTACCTTGTGCAGTATTCCGGATGTCTCGAAGGCACTCTTTGAAATAAACCGCGTGCTTAAACCTGGAGGAAAATTTGTTTTTCTTGAACACGGTTTGAGCGATACCTCAAAAGTTCAAGTCTGGCAGCACCGTCTCAATCCTTTACAAAAAATAATTGGAGATGGTTGTCATCTTAACCGTGATATGGATCAAATTGTACGCGGCGCGGCTTTTGAAATGAAATCCTTAAAACGTTTTCAACTACCTCTACTACCAAAATTTATCGGTCACTGTTATCAAAGCGTCGCGGTCAAAGAGTAGTTCGTAAGCTTAATGAGAAGAGCTCTCCTGAAAAGATAAGCCATACTAAATACAGAGTTATCGAGCAGGAATGGGATTGAAAAATGAAGAAAAACATGTTAGTATAACTTCTGTAAATAAACTTAGAAAAACTTTAATCTACAAACAATTATTATCATGGACTGGTCATTTGTTATTTTCCTCGCAGTTTGGATAGTACTGCAGTTTTGGATGTTCCCTAAATTAGGCATACCTACCTGAGG
>JACNKY010000106.1 GCA_014381795.1 Pseudomonadota bacterium
TTAGACAAAATTGGAACCCTTCTGGGAATGATGATAGGAGCATCGTTGGTTATTTTCGGCATAATCTGGCCGGATCACCTTTCGAATTATTATATGTACCAGTTCAATGAGTTTAAGACAGCACTAGATGTCTTAAAAGCATCTCAAGCTTCTATCGAAGAAATAAGGGCGCTGAAGGCTAGTTTTGGTGAATTTCAAGGTTCATGGCTCGGTTCTATTTCCTGCTTTGTTGATTTAAAATCTCTGCTTATAGTTTTGGGTGGATCCTATGCGGCAACTTTAATTGCCTTTCGTTTTGGGGACGCGATGCGTGCAATTGTCTTCATAGCCAAGGCTTTTTTAAAAGGAAAATCGGACAAGGATTTCCTTGATGTTTATCACACGATAATTGGCCTCTGTGAAAAACGAGCCAATAATGAATTGATAACTGATGAGGAAATCAGCGCTGTAAAAAATACTGAACTACAAACATGGCTGCAGGATTTTATTGCAGTCGATTTGGTGACAGAAGAAATGATTGAGGAAATTGTGCGTTCTGAAATCGAGATGTACAACTATCGTTCTTTTGAAGAAATAGACATGCTGGAATTTATGGGACGTGCCGCGCCGGCATTCGGGATGATTGGTACAGTTGTCGGTCTAATTATGATGCTGGGAAGTGTTGGTGGAGAAGGTGGCGCTGACATAGCGGGCTTGATGGGAGGCATGGCAGTTGCGATGATAACTACGCTTTATGGGGTCCTTCTTTCACAACTGATCTTTTTGCCAATCGCTTCCAAGCGCTTTCAACTCAAGGAGTCGCAGGTGCTCTTGATGGAAATGATTAGGGAGGGACTGCTCTACTTAAAACGCAGGGAGCTTCCTGAAACTGCTGCCAAGGACCTGATAATTTATCTTCCTCCCAAGTTGCGTAAGAAAGTAATGCTGGAAGAACAGGCTGCAATGGGTCAAGGGTTGGGGTTGTAACATGGGTCGAAGTGCCAGTTCAGAGGGTGGATGGATTACTACATTTGCGGATTTAATGACCTTGTTATTCTGCTTTTTTGTCTTACTGAACGCCCTTTCAACTCAACCTAAAAATTGCGGAGGCTTGGAACAATTTCTCAGTACCAATAGGGCTCAGTTCAGTAAGTATGAACTCCGCTCAACCAAACTCAGTTGTATCGTTTCTTTACCGCAGGATTTCCTCTTTCGTTCCGGAGACGCGGTTCTCAAGAAAGGCGCCTATGAAGCCCTCTCCCCGCTCTTTTTCCAAATCCTGAAAATACCTGAACATAAGTCAGACTTGCTGACTGTAGAAGGTCACTCGGACAATGTGCCGATGCGCAGCAAAAAGTTTCCCAGTAACTGGGCACTCAGCTCCGCACGGGCGACTATCATTGCAAGTATGCTGATTAACCGTATCAAATATCCGGAAAACTCAATCTCAATTGCCGGTTATGCGGACACACGTCCCAAAACCAAATACACCGATTCAACTGGCTCTTTCCTTTCAGGCAGCGCCCTGAAAAAAGCCCGTAAAATAAACCGGCGGGTCGAAATAGTCCTCACAACTCCATCAAAAGCCATAGAGCAGGCAACTCTTCTTTTTGGCTCGGAGAATTAATATAATTGTTCTCCCCAAGTAATCCAGCTAGCTAATTTTTTTTATCCTCAACTGGAGTGATTTGGCATTGTGGTTCTCTGCTTTGAACATGGCTAATATTTTGAATGCATCTTCAGCTTTACGCTTGGGTGGGATCGAGGGATATCAATCAAGAGACTAAACTCAACTGAATGAATCGAAAATGAAACAGGGTAGCTGCTCTGAACTAGCCGTTTATCTAAGTGGAGTTATGATTTTGTTGTTTCCAACACGTCTTCAGGAGGCAAATCTGAAATTTGTAGTAATACTCTGACTGGTGCTTCGGTTTTCTACGTCCTATTTACCAATTGCGTAAAGTGGAAACGCAGATTACCTGCATATCGGCAAACTTGTTTTAGCTCAACTTGAAACAGCTAAGTAATTGAGATACATTTATTTAGTTCAAATTGACAAGTCGACTTCCAGTCCCTCTCGCCTTTGGGGATGTTTTTCCTGGTCGTATACTTTTAAGTAACTCATTAAACATTTCGATCAGCCATGTTAACCCTCAATTAGTGATTTAAATTTTTTCTGAACGTTCAGAATTATTCAGGAAGTTCAATCCCAATTCAGTGATATTCCATAGTTCAGCATTTTTTCGAATAAGTTTTTGACGTGAGTTCATTTCGTGCAGTAGACGCTCCGATGAGATATTGGTGATATTTTTAAGATTCAAATCGCTTAATTGTCTTGCCCCATCTTTCACACAGAGTAAAACCGTTCGTTCGGCTTGGGCCATTAAGCTTGTTTTGCTTTTAAATGAAGACAGCAGGAATGGATATATTTTTCCCGCGAGAGCTTCAAGACGTTTGGAAAGATCCTCCCTACCTCGCAGATAGAGCGCCAGTTTGTCCTCTGTTCCGGAATTCCTCACAAAGACCGCCGCAGCTGGAAGTCCTTTTTCTAAAACTCTCAGCAACAGCATCTCAGGCTCCTCCTCACGTTTCACAATCTCAACCTCCATTTTCGTCCATTTAAGTTCAGACAACAACATTTCTTTCAGCTCTTTGCGTAATACAGAGCCTTCATCCAGCAAAGATTTATCAACATAATAAACCGGAAGACTTTTTTGAAATCCTGAAGGATAAGGATTTTTTAACCATGCAAAGAACTCCGCTGTATTTTTCGGTACACGCAAAGCGAGAATCGCAGCCAGGCTGTTTAAAGCACATTTGAAGCCATTGCCGATAAACACCGAAGTGACTTCGTCCTCGGAACTTATTTTAGCTAAAGTAATCACATGTCCGGACTCTTCACTGCCGATTGTAAAATTATTATTCTGCTGCTGAGATGCGTATTTGTAGGCGCTTATTACCAATTCATCACCCATGTTTGCCCTTATCCAGTTTTCCAGAGACATTATAATTCTAGTTGCAGACAAAGCGTCAAACATTGAATTTTTGATCATCTGTCCAAGTGCAGACTTTGCCTGATCCAGCAAAGTCGTGAACTCCGGAACAGTAATTTTGAGCAGATAATATTCCTGCCTGGCCTGCCAGTCACAAAAACAGGCCTGCCACAAAATCCATTTGTCACCAACCGCGCATTGCATCGTTTCAAATCCAGCCTGCTGAACCGCACGCCCCGCTTCCAGATCACTTTCGACAGTGTTAACGAACAAAGGCGGCTGTAGCCATTTGTTGTTTTGCTGAAGAAACTTAGCCTGAATAAATGCCTGCACGTCACCGCCCAACACTAAAATCCTGTCCTGAAACGGATCATAACTCAATAAGAAACACCGATCACCGTCACCATCAAAAACAAAACCCAACACGAGGTCTGAACTGTTTCGTAATTTTTCCTGCTGTTCACGACCGCTGTTCAACATCTGAGCTAATGTTTCATAACCAACGAATGCACCTTCCAATATTTCTTCCGCTGAAATAAAATCTAATCCTTCAAGATCAGCAACACCCGAGTACAGATTAATACCCAGAACCGGATCAGAGTTGGTAATGACAAAATCAGCAGCAACATTTTTAAGTAATTCCGCTATTATCGGAGAAAATGCCCCGTTTGCCGCATCAACAATTATCGTAATTCCGGTTAAAGTATTATCACTCAACCAATGATTATTTGGATCCGCCATAAAATCTAAAAACAACATCCTGGCAGCATGCTGATCATTACGGAGTTCACCAAGTAAAGGGGCATTCAGCAGATCCTGATAATTTAAGCCGAGACATCGTCGGGTCAAGCGTTTATCATCTTCTGGAAATAATTTTAGATTGGAATGTCCCAAAAAAATTTTGATTCCATTCTGGTCTGCAGGATTGTGCGAGGCAGTTAAGACAAAAGCACATGCGGCTCCTACGTGTAGCAGATAAAGTGATATCGCCGGAGTCGGTAAAATATCTACAACCACAGCAGTCAGTCCAGCCTTCCTGATTCCGCGCACGGCGGCTTCATTAAAACGACCACTTAAATCCCGCGGATCCCAACCGATTACCACGAGGTCAAGTGCAGATGCAAAATTGGCTTCGAGCAGTTCCTGACAATAAGCAAAAGTATACAACTCAAAAAACTCTTCAGTCATTACACCTTCATCCAACAGAGCGGCAAGAGGACTTGAGGAGGTACTATCTTCTATACTACGGACAGGGCCACGAATGCCATCCGTTCCCTGTATCCGTTCAATAATAATTGATTCATTGGACGAATCTGGCTTGACGTCCGGAAGATCACTGTTCATTTTTTCCTGCTAAGTAAATGCTGGATTGGAATGGAATGGAAAAGAACTCAGCCGACTGTTACAGATTTGGCGAGATTTCTGGGTTTATCAATATTACGTCCCAGGTCTAAAGCCGCATAGTACGAAAACATCTGCGCCATTATCATTTGCGCCAGCGGGGCACATAACGGACTCAACTGAGGTAATTGCACCGCCTGATCACATACTGCCAATGCGCGCTCATCCCCCTGAAA
>JACNKY010000226.1 GCA_014381795.1 Pseudomonadota bacterium
TCTCCCGCTGCACGAAAAATGATGGCAGAGCAGGGAATAACCAATGTTTCCGGAGGCGGTCCAGGCGGACGTATTACTAAAGAGGATGTGCAACAACACGAGCGTCAAGTTCCGGAAGCTGTTACTACCGCGGAATCAGCACAACAGGCGGAGGCACCTGAAGTTTCCGGTTCCAGAAATAAAAAAAGGGAACGTTTGTCACGTTTACGTAGAAAACTCGCGGAACGTCTGGTAGCAGTAAAAAACGAAACTGCGATGTTGACTACTTTTAATGAAGTTGATATGCAGGCCATTTTTGATTTACGCAGTCAGAGCAAAGACCTGTTTCTGGAAAAACACAAAGTAAAACTTGGTTTCATGGGACTCTTCACAAAAGCCTGTACGGAAGCATTAAAATACTTTCCGGTAGTCAACGCACAGCTTGATGGTGACGAAATAGTTTTTCACGATTATGTAGACATGGGGATCGCCGTTAGTGCGCCCAAAGGCTTGATGGTTCCGGTTGTCAGGAATGCTGAATCACTGACACTGCCGCAAATTGAAACTGAAATCGGCAGACTTGCTAAACGCGCCCGTGACAACAAACTCAGCATTGACGAAATGGAAGGCGGCACCTTTTCCATCACAAACGGTGGAGTTTTCGGCTCGATGCTTTCAACGCCTATTTTGAATCCACCGCAAAGTGCAATTCTGGGAATGCACAATATTGTTGAACGACCAATGGCAGTCAACGGAAAAGTTGTGATCCGTCCCGTAATGTATTTAGCTTTGTCCTACGACCATCGGATCGTCGACGGTCAGCAATCAGTGAGTTTCCTCGTACGCGTAAGAGAAAATCTGGAAAATCCTACAAGAATGCTGTTGTAAGTGAAACGCTGAAACTTTGAAACTTAAACATGAATAAATTCGACACAACAATTATCGGTTCCGGACCTGGCGGTTATGTAGCCGCAATCCGCTGTGCGCAGTTGGGGATGAAAACCGCACTCATTGAACGCTATTCCACCCTTGGAGGAACATGTCTCAATGTGGGTTGCATTCCTTCAAAAGCTCTCCTGGATTCAAGTGAACATTTCGAAAATGCCAGCAAGCATTTTGAGGCACATGGAATCAAAGCGGAAAAGATAGAACTCGATTGGCCCAGAATGCGTCAGCGTAAAGATGATGTGGTTGAGCAGACATGCGCTGGAATTGAGTATCTGATGAAAAAAAATAAAATCACGGTGATCAATGGACATGCCTCTTTCAAGGACAAAGAGACGATTGATGTTGTTGCTGTGGATGGCACACAGCAAACTGTGAACACGGAGCGTGTTATCATTGCGACCGGTTCAAAACCTTCCAGTATTCCCGGTGTAGTTTGTGATAAAAAACGTATCATAACTTCCACCGAAGCACTTAGTCTGGAAAATGTTCCGGAGAAATTAATTGTAATCGGCGGCGGTGTGATTGGTTTGGAACTGGGTTCAGTTTATGCCAGACTCGGCGCAGAAGTGCAGGTTGTTGAATTTCTGGATCGTTTGATTCCCGGGATGGATTTTTCACTGGCCAAAGAGGTTCAGCGGATTTTAAAAAAACAGGGGATGAAGTTCTTCATCAGTCACGCTGTGCAAAGCGCAACTGTGTCCGCTAATAAAGTTAAGGTTTCCGCTCTCAACAAAAAATGCGAAGAAGTTGAATTCAATGGAGATTATTGTCTGGTTGCGGTTGGACGACGGGCTTACACGAACAAGCTTGGTTTGGAGAAGATCGGAATTACTCCGGACAAACAGGGACGGATTCCGGTCAATGAAAATTTAGAAACCGCAGTTCCGGGAATTTATGCAATCGGTGATGTAGTGGCAGGTGCAATGCTGGCCCATAAAGCAGAAGAAGAAGGAACTTTTGTGGCAGAAACGATGGCGGGTCAAAAACCACATATTAATTACAAAGCAATTCCGGGAGTGCTTTATACCTGGCCTGAAGCAGCAGGTGTGGGTTTTACGGAGGATGAATTAAAAGCCGAAAATTATAATTACAAATCAGGCAGTTTCCCTTTTAAGGCACTTGGACGCGCCCGTGCTTCCATGGATACAGATGGTTTTGTGAAAGTTCTGGCAGACAAGGAGACAGACGAAATTTTAGGAATTCACCTGGTCGGTGCCCGTGCTGCAGATTTAATTGCGGAAGCTGTGGTTGCGTTGGAATATCGAGCCAGTGCTGAAGATATTGCCAGGATGTCACACGCGCATCCGACTTATGCTGAAGCGATCAAAGAAGCCATGCTGGATGCAACAGGAAAACGTTCTATACACATGTAATTGACAAAATTGTAATGTCGATCAAGGACCAGCACCGGGTTGTCAGAAAGATATTGATTGTTGATGATATTGAGGACAACTGTCTGCTGATTGAAGACCATCTGCGCCATCAACTCAAGTGTGAGTTTCGTGAAGCATCATCCGGAAAAGCAGCATTAAAGATCCTCGAAAATTGGCGTCCGGACTGCATTCTGATGGATATTATGATGCCGGAAATGGACGGTATTGAAGCGACGAGGCGTCTGAAAGCAATGCCTGAGTGTCACGATATTCCTGTGTTGATGGTTACTGCAAAACAGGAAATGGATTCCTTCGAAGCTGCTTTTGACGCAGGCGCAGTGGATTATATTTATAAACCACTCGAGCGAACTACTTTAGTGGCCCGTGTAAAATCCGCGTTACGCAGCAAAGAAGATCTTGATCGAATCAAAGAACTGAATCAGCAACTGCTGCAAAAAAAACAGGAACTAAGCAGCTTTTCCCACACAGTCAGTCATGATCTAAAATCACCAATCGTCGGTGCCGCGAGTCTTTATGATTTGTTTCTGTACAGGATTAAGCATGAATATCCACAATTAATTGAGGATGAAAGCTTAAAAGATATTCTGGAACGTATTCCGCAGACTTTCCATAAAATGCTGGATTTCATCAATACTCAATTGGATTATGCAGAAGCCGGGCAGGTTATTGGTGAGCTGGAAGCAGTTTCAATGGCAAAACTGATCAACACAGTGATTGAAAATTTTGATTATGCGGAACGTGAAGGAATGGTAAGTTTTGTTAAACTGCCGGAAATGCCGCAGGTGTGCTGTGATCCAATACGGATGTTGAAAGTTTGGCAAAACCTGATTGCGAATTCTATCAAATACAGAGCTTCAAAAAATCCGGTTAAGATTGAATTTGGAGCTGCCGAAAGTGAAGGTGCCTTAAAATATTGGATACGTGATAATGGACCTGGAATATTAGTGGAGCATCAAGATAAAGTGTTTGAAACAAATGCGCGCTTGAATTACGATGTAGAAGGTTACGGATTTGGATTAGCAACAGTCAAAAAAATTGTTGAAGCACATGGTGGAAAAATTTGGATCGATCCGGACGTCACCGACGGTGCGTGCTTTGTTTGTGAACTACCTCTTGTGCCGGTGAATAATTGAGATATACATGGAAAATACTGACAGCAAAAATAAAGTGACTGCAGAAAAAGCAAAAAAGATGATGCTTAATTTGTGGCCTTTTGCAAAAAAAGAAAAACCTGTTTATAACCTTAAAAGCATCAGCATTCCAAGGACAAGCGGACGTACACTTAAAATTTTAGTGAGCCTGTTACGAACACCTGGAATTCGCCTGCTGTTGATTCCGCTACTGTTAAAACAGGCAGGGCTGCCAAGTTTACGAAAAAGCAAAGTTAAAGATTATCCCGTGATGGAACCAATCCATCCAGTAGAAAGTAAAATAACTTCTGCTGCCGCAAAAAAATCTATCAAAGAGTTTATCGATTCAACTCAAAATAAGCAGCAAATAGAGACAGATGAAAAATCCGGAAGTTCTGCAAAGCAAAGTCTTTTTCAACCGGAAACTGCCGCAGATTTTCGTCGGGCCTATCTTGAGAAAAAAACAACACCGGTTGATGTTGCCATGCGTTTGCTGGATATTGTACGCAGCATTGAAGAAAGTGCTGTGCCGTTACGGCCATTTATCGCCTGGGAAGAGCGTGAACTGATGCAGCAGGCAAAAGCTTCAAGTGAACGTTATCAACGCGGAGAGTCACTTGGGGTTCTGGATGGTGTACCGATTTCAGTCAAAGATGAGTTGGATATGCTGCCCTTTCCAACACTGGCCGGCAGCAAATTTTATAGTACTCAGCCGCCGGAACAGGATGCAACCAGTGTTGCGCGTTTGCGGTCAGCAGGTGCGTTAATGGTTGGAAAAACCAATATGCATGAAATTGGTCTGGGCGTAACCGGACTCAACGTCCATTACGGAACTACGAGAAATCCTCATCATTTAGATCATTATCCCGGAGGTTCATCAAGTGGTTCCGCAGCCGCCGTAGCAGCAGGTTTGTCACCGATTGCGCTCGGACTTGACGGTGGTGGTTCAATCAGGATTCCAGCCAGTTTATGTGGTGTTGTCGGTCTTAAAACAACCTGGCGCCGGATTAGCTCTGCCGGCGCGTCGCCACTTTCCTGGAGTGTCTCGACAGTTGGTCCAATCACTGCTACTGCTGATGAT
>JACNKY010000189.1 GCA_014381795.1 Pseudomonadota bacterium
GTGGGAATCTGGACAGCATAAATTTACTCAACATTTGTGATGGCTTAGTAAAAACTATTAAACTAGTTATTTGTCATCTCGAAAGAAAGAGAGAGATTTTAATAATCAGTGTTTAACATAAAAACAGATTTCTCGCTTTGCTCGAAATGACACCTTTTTATGACTTTTTACTGTTTCATCATTTGTAGCGCAAGAAAACTTAATGACATCCACCAGCCTGAACGAATCCGCTTCAGTACTTGAAACTCAAACTTACGATAGTTTGTTTGATGACCTTGCGCTGCGTCGTGAATTAAGCGCAAATCTGGTTGGATTCTGCCGTTATCTACGACAGCACGGACTGAGCACTGGCTTGGGAGAACAGATGGATGCCCTGCGTGCTTTGGAAGAGGTTGAACTTGAAAATCAAGCTGCTTTCAAAATGGCACTGCGTACAACTTTGGCCAAGAGTGTTGAGGAACAGGAGACTTTTGATGAACACTTCCATTCCTACTGGTACGTCTGGGAAAGTGCTGAAAATCTTCAACAGCGTTTCAAAGCTAAAAAAGAGGAACCTGCCGCAGTGGTAATTGACGAACGTCCCCAAAAACAGGCTTTCGTTTCAATCAGTGATTGGCTGGGAGGTGCTGAGACTGCTGAAGAAGAAAAAGAAGCTGCCGGTTACAGTCCTTTTGAAACCGATTCTGAGCGTGATTTCAGTACTTTCCAGGCAGAAGAGCTAACGGAAGTAATGCAGTTGATTAACGAAATAGGCAAGTCTCTGGCAACTCGTTTCAGTCGCCGGACGATGAATTCAAAACACCGTGGAAGTATTGATTTACGCCGCACAATGCGTTTGAGTTTACGCCGCGGAGGAGAGATTCTGGATTTAGCCCGACATCAACGCAGGCGCCAGCGATTGAAATTGGTGCTGCTTTGTGATGTGAGTAAATCGATGGACCTTTACAGTCGTTTCCTGATCCAGTTCATTTACGCATTTCAGAGTGTTTACCGCAGGATCGAGACTTTTGTCTTCAGCACTGCTCTGCACCGCATTACGGAAACCTTGCGTAAAGAAGAGCTATACAGCGCACTTGGAAAACTTTCCGGAACTGTTCCGGACTGGTCGGGCGGCACAAAAATCGGTGCTTCTCTGGAACAATTTGTCAGTCAGTATGGTCTTAAACTGGTGGATTCCCAAACCGTTGTACTGATCATCAGTGACGGTTGGGATACCGGTGAAGTGGATTTGCTGGAAAACAGTATGCACTTTTTAAACAAACACGCGCGAAATGTAATTTGGCTCAATCCGCTTAAGGGAAGTTCCGGATATGAACCGACAACACGCGGAATGCAGGCAGCGTTACCTTATATTGACATTTTTGCTTCTGCTCATAATCTTAACAGTCTCAGAAAACTGGTACGTCAATTGAGCAGAATCCAGTCCGGACAAAGCAGCAGCTTGTCACTGGTGAGTTAAAACAGCCAGCGTTATTTTAATAATAATAACTAAATCTTAAACTCTTTTTTGAAAAACACCATGACCTTATACACACTCGATGAATCAACACCTGAATTTACGGAGACAACTTTCATTGCTCCGGACGCAAGTCTGATTGGTAAAGTCCGGATTGGAGCATATTCCTCAGTCTGGTTTAACGCAGTTCTCCGCGGAGATATGGCACACATCAGCATAGGCGACGAAACAAGTTTTCAGGATTTAAGCATGGGACACGCTGATCCAGGATTTCCACTGATAATTGGAAACCGGGTAACGGTAGGTCACCACTGCGTCATGCATGGTTGTGTGGTAGAAGACGATTGCCTGATCGGTATGGGTGCGATTTTGATGAATGGAGTGAAAATCGGCCGCGGCAGTATAGTTGGCGCAGGAGCAGTTTTGCTGGAAGGAATGGTGGTTCCGCCATTTTCGATGGTTGTAGGCTCACCTGCAAAAGTCCGCAAAACTTATGAAGAAAGCATTATAGAAAATATCAACGTGATGTCACAAATATATGTGAAACGCTCGATACGTTACCGTGAGCAAAATATAGGTGTGAGTGTGTGAGTTGCTACGTGCTAAACTTCAGCATCAGGCCGCAATTTCACTGGATTCACGTGCATCTAGTATCGCGACAAATGCAGTTTGGAGTTCGGTCGGAGTGAGTTCTTCGAGTTCGGTATGTTCACTTTTCAAGGTGCTGTTGATAAACTGGAGTTGCGGTTCTTTGGAAACATAACCTAATTGATTCAATTGTTGGTCTAATGTTTCGAATACTCTCGAACGCAGTTGTTCATTAGTTTTTACATCCTCTTCAAGAATATACTGACCATGAAAATTAGTGGTCTTTATCTCTCCTTTGTAAGACTGCATTGCAAGAGTTTTTTCTACTTTTAACTCTAAGGCGACAATGATCGAAGTGATGATCACAGAAGTTATGCAAAAAATTAGTAAAACCAATTCCATATTTCCTCCATTTGAAGTTTCCAGGATACGGAAACTATGTACGTTCTTTTGTTTTTCTCAAACTTTGAGTCTTATGTTGAACTGAGTCTATTGCAGATTCGTCAAGAGTATTTTCCAGTCGGCTCTTTGAGACTCCCCGGAGAATATGCAGAAAACAGACCAGTACAAAAAGTTGTCGGCTGAAATTTAGTCTGACAACTTTTCCGCAAAATAGTATTCCTGACAGAAAATTTATACAAAATTAGTTGGGTCAATAAATGCGTTTCGTACGTTCTTAGAGAATGGTGGAACTACGTCAATCTGGCATTGAACTTGTATTACAAACTGGACATCAAAAGCTTAAAGAACAATCATCTTTATTGATCATGATTACCTCATCACATTTCACACGTTCAATCGCAGTACTGCTGCATTTTTTCCTGATACTGGTATTTTCGACGCCGCTATGGGCTGTGCGTGTGAAGGATGTTGCTGCATTACGGGGTGCGCGCGACAATGAATTGATTGGTTTTGGAATAGTTGTTGGTCTGGATGGTACAGGAGATTCACAGGAAAGCCTGCTTTCCAGAAAGCCGATTGTGAACGCATTGGAGAGAATTGGAATAAGTTTAAAGAGTCAGGACATCCTAGGTCGAAGTATCGCCGCGGTCTGGTTGACTTCAACGTTACCGCCGTTCGCAAAATCAGGACAACGTCTGGACGTAACTGCTGCAACAATTGGGGACTCGGTTTCCCTGCGCGGAGGAATTTTGATTATGGCACCCTTGCGTGGCCCGGACAGACTTGTTTATGCTCTGGCGCAGGGACCCATCGCAGGTATTCCGAAAGGAGTCAGCCGTGCGCTTGCTTTGCCTGAGGAGGAATTGGCCAAATTGCCGATAGGCTCAAGGATGGTCGCTTCAGTCGGGCAGATTATTGGAGGAGCGCTTGTTGAAAAGGAAATTAGTTTGAATCTCAACAGCCGTGCTAGGTTGTTTATGAATTTGCACTCGCCGGATTTCACCACTGCTTTTCGCTTAGCAAAATTGATCAATCAGAATTTAGGTTTCCGCAGTGCACGTGCCCAGGATGCAGGTACAGTTGAAGTTTCTGTGCCGGACAGTTATTTAGGCAATACTGTGGAACTGGTTTCCTTTATCGAAAATTTGGAAATTTCTCCGGATCATACTGCTAAAGTTGTACTCGATGAACGTTCCGGAACTGTGGTGATGGGAGGAAATGTGAGAATTTCACCTATTGCTATTTCGCAAAACGGATTGAATATTCAGGTTAAACTTCCTACTGCAAACCAGCAAAGTGAAGAAGGTGCTTTAACAGAAGGTGAGGTATTAGCTGCCGGTGTTTTTATGCTTAAAGGTGGTGCAGACTTAAAGGATATTGTGAATGGTTTTAATAAAATAGGTGCTTCAAGCAGAGATTTGATTGAGGTGCTAAAAGCAGTAAAAACAGCAGGAGCACTGCATGCAAAGCTGGTGATACGATGAAATTATCAATGCCGCTGCCTTTGTCTGCACTTACTCTACAGGCGAATCAACTGAAGGAAATACCTGAGACAAAAGGTGTTTCTGATGACGCCAAACTGCGCGAATCAGCCAACGATTTTGAAGCAATTTTTATTCAACAGATGTTAAAATCTATGCGTAAAACATCTTTTGAATCAGATCTGCTGCCTAAGTCTGAAGGCGAAAAAGTTTTTCAATCTTTGCTGGATGAACAGTATGCTCAGATTTCAGCCAAGTCAGGAAGTCTGGGACTCGGTGAAATGATTTACCAGCAATTGAAACCAAAGTTGAATAAAAAATAAAAAAACACTAAAGTTTTGCTATTAAACGGCCGATACCTGCAATAAGGTATTTCTGTGATAAATCCAGGACGCAAAAAACAAGGATCTTCCTGATCCGCAGATCACCTTAGCTAAGGCCCAAGACTGAAGTGGCAATTTATGCTGTTTTCGGAAGTTAATGTTAATAATTTCCGGAAGCTTGTTATTTAACACGCCCTATGGGTCTTCTTAGACCAGCGCACCGTACAATTATTGTTGCGCTCGTCTGAGTCTGCGGGTATGCTTGTCGGCTTAC
>JACNKY010000105.1 GCA_014381795.1 Pseudomonadota bacterium
TCGCCCTTTTTAAGACCGATTCACCTTTTTTGGGAAACCATACAAAAGTCAACTAAATCCAAACATCTCCTTGCTCCCCAAACACCTTTATTCCCGGAATCTTCCTACCGAGCTCAAAATCAATGGGGGCTTCTTCAGGCGCTCTGCCCGCCGCACCCTGAGCAAACGTTTCTTTGTCCATCTCGCCAACTCCTGGTACTAAAAACACGGCGTCATCAGCAATGCATTGACGCGCCAATTCTAGATTTCCTTCGGTCGTTGATTTAATCCAATTGTGAAATAAATCTCGTATCTCTTGTTCATCACCCATTGTCTGATCTCCTGTAATTTGAGCGCAACACGTCTCTAGATTAAGCGACATAACTTATTATTATCAGGCAACATACCTGATAACCCTTGTATTAACCCATAAATCAGGTATCATTAATAATGAGTTTAATATTACAAGTCACATTAATTGAACTTATTTTGCTAATCAAATAGCTCGATTAAATCCGATTTATCCCAAGTCTATAACTCCACAATTTGCATGTCAATATATAAGTCGAAAAACTCATTACTTGGTGATATAAGTGTCTTAATGCGTCGTGAACACTATTCTCTCAGTACAGAACGTACCTACTGTAATTGGGTTCGGCAGTTTATACAATTTCATAAAATGCTGACAAGAGAAGCTCTTTTTGTGGAACAGAAAAATAAGGTTGAAGATTTCCTCAACTATTTGGCACTAGAGAGGAATGTTGCTGCCTCAACACAAAATCAAGCCTTTAACGCTTTAGTCTTTCTCTATAAACGGGTGCTTGAATCTCCGTTGGAAAATGTAAAAGCTGCACGCTCAAGTAAAGAGGCACGAATTCCGGTAGTTTTGACTCGTGGCGAGGTGAAACAAGTTTTGTCGCTTTTGGACGGAGTTCCGGAATTAGTGGTTAAATTATTATATGGTTGCGGTTTGCGTATAACTGAAGCAGTGAAACTGCGTGTGCAAAATATTGACTTTGGCTTCAAACAAGTAACGGTACGTGATGGCAAGGGAATGAAAGACCGCATTACTACGTTTCCGGAAAATTTAGAAGGTCAGTTGCGAAACCATTTAGAGCGTGTAAAGATGATTCACGAGAAGGATTTAGCACAAGGATACGGCACCGTCTTTTTGCCGTATGCTCTGGATCGAAAGTATCCAAACGCAGAACGTGAGTGGAATTGGCAATATGTATTTCCTGGTCGGGGTCTCTCAAAAGATCCACGAAGTGGCATAATACGTCGACACCATCTGGATCAATCGGCGATCAACAGAGCAATAAAAAAAGCTGTCCGTCAAACAAATATCGCCAAAAAAGTGAGTGCACACACTTTCCGGCATAGTTTTGCTACACATTTGCTGCAAAGAGGAACAGACATTCGCACCATTCAGTCCTTGTTGGGTCACAAGGATTTGGAAACCACCATGTTATATACTCATGTGTTGAAGCAGGGCGGAGAAGGTGTCGTGAGTCCTCTTGATGATTTATGATAAATTGCCATTTCAAGGAAAAATGTAAAATGTTTTTCTTGGCTTTGCGGAAGTTCTATACTAAAATTATTCGTATCATTAATTGTATCTACAAACATGAACAGAATTGATGAACCAGTAAAAAGTCCAAATAGTACATTTGTTTGTCATACTTACGGAAAACACAGTATTAAATTCTATCGATATTTTTTCCATCAAGATAATTTAAAAAATTCCCGATGTTCCAGTACCGTCCCGAGCGAATTATTATAGATCAAGCTGTTGCAGCTGAACCTCTGACTGAGCAAATCTGCGGGCGTTTTCCTGATGTACCGAGAACGGTTGTGGAAAATTTCGCCTGGCATCAGGATGAGTCCGGAACTGACCCACTGCGAAATCCACTCACAAAAGGTAAGAAGACCTTACATCTCAAGTATTTTAAAGGAACCTCAATCAAGGCTTGTCCGGGATTTTCAAATGAGCTTGTCTGTTGTAATTATTTTACTTTAGATTTAATAGAAAACTGTCCATTTGAATGCACATACTGTATTCTACAGGCGTTTCTGAACAAACCTGTAATTACGGTTCACGCAAATCTGGAAGAAATTCTGGAGCAGGTTCGGCAGCGTGTTTCAGCACAGCCTGAGACTTTGTTTCGTGTTGGAACAGGTGAGCATTCTGACAGTCTGGCACTCGATCATATACTGGGTATCAAGTCGCATGTAATCCGTTACTTTGCTAAACTGCCTAATGCTTTGCTCGAGCTTAAAACAAAATCAAAGCATGTTGAGCATCTGCTTGATTTACCGCACGGTGGAAAAACCGTAATTTCATGGTCAGTAAATCCGGAAGCCATTGTTGAACAGGAAGAGCATAAAACTGCACGGCTGCATGAACGATTGGAAGCGGCCAGAAAAGCTTCCGAGGCAGGGTACAAAGTCGCATTTCATTTTGATCCCATGATTCACTATCCGGATTGGGAAAAAGGTTATCAGGATTTAGTTGATCAAATACTTGACGCTGTTCCTGCAGACAGAATTGCCTGGATCAGTTTGGGCACTTTACGTTACATCTCTTCGCTGAAATCAATTGTTGATGAACGTTTTCCAAATAGCCGTATATTTTTAGGTGAGTTTGTTCCAGGAGAAGATGGGAAAATGCGCTATTTAAAAAAAATACGCCAGCGTCTCTTCCGGAATGTTCAACAGAGAATTGAAAAATTGGCACCACAAATACCAACATATCTTTGTATGGAAAAAAGTTCACTCTGGGAAAAAACAATGCCGTACCAACCACAAACTGCTCCAGAAGTGGAAGAAAAGCTGGTAGCCAGTCTGCGGAAGCGTTATCCCGTGGAGGCCTGATGTCAGCAGTAAAACTGACAGATACCATTGCTTTGTTTCCTCTGCACGGTACAATATTGTTGCCCGGCTCAGTTCTACCTCTGCATATTTTTGAATCACGTTATCGTCAGATGGTAGAACACGTCATGGAAAATGATGACCTGCTGATTGGAATTATCCAACCTGCAGCACAGGATTCTAAAAAGCTGTGCAAAATCGGCTGTGCCGGATCGATTGAACAGTCACAGCAACTGCCTAAAGGAAATTATCTGATTCAACTTCATGGCGAATCACGTTTCCAGATTATTGAAGAACTTGAAACAGAAACTCCATACAGAATAGCAAAAGTTGCATACACATCTTTTCCGCATGACATGGAAAATTCCAACCTCTCAAAAGACGCAGATCTTTTGTATCAAAATTTCAAGGAATATTCTGAAAGAAATAAGTTGAAAATTGAGTGGGAAAAAATTGAAGATATTCCTGCACATTACCTTGTCAATCTACTCAGCATGAACCTTGATTTTTCCGGTATTGAAAAACAAACACTGCTGGAGTCACCTGATTTGAACACACGATTGGATGACTTGATTTGCCTGATGGAAATGTCAAATCCGCATGAAGTCTCGGCCGATTCCTCCCCTAACTTTCTTAATTAAATTAGAAACAAAATGAAAATATTTTTATCACGTTCATTCTTCAAGATTACTTTTTTACTAATTCTCAACTCTGTGTTTTTTGCTCAGGCATTTGCGCAAACTTCCGCTACAGTTTATCATCCTAATCCTGTTATCGGAGTAGTAGACGGTAAGCCCGTGACCTTTGAAGACGTACGCAACAAAAAAGCGAATGACCTCAGCCAGCAGCTTTATCAGCAATTGAGTATCCAGTTGATCGAATTTGCCGTTGAAAAACTGGCGGAAAAACATCCGGAGATCGAACTGACATCGCAAAAGGAAATAACCCTCAAAGAAATCATTACTGTTTATGAGCAAAATAATCTGCAGGAACGCGGAACACTGGATCAACTCCGGCCCCAGATTGAACAATATTTGGAACAGCAGGTTCGGAGTCAGCATCTGTTGAACCAGTACTCATTGGCACTTCAGAAAGGCTGGATCGTTTCTCATTTGGAAGCACCTTCAGATTTCCTGCTCACAGGTAATATAAAAACTGCATACATGATGGGTAACAAAAAAGCTTCTGTCATTCTGCTCGAATATTCCGATTTTCAATGTCCGTTTTGCGGAAAGGTGCAGGAAACGATTATCAAGCTGAAGGATAAGTATCAGGACCGTGTTGCATTTGGTTATCGACATTTCCCGCTCGCGTTTCATCAGGAAGCAGACGAAGCGGCAATTGCAGCTGAATGTGCGCGTGAACAGGACAAGTTTGAAGAATTACACAAGCTGCTTTACGAAAACCCAAGAGCACAGACTTTGGACGATCTAAAAGAATATGCACGTGACATTAAAATAAAATCGCCTGCAAAATTTGATCAATGCCTCGATAATGAAAGATATCGCGGATTAGTAAATCAGGATATGAAAGATGGTGCGGAGTTGGGTATTACCGGAACTCCCGGATTTTTTGTAGGCCTCTTCGATTCCAAATCCGGAGAAATTCAAGGTGAGGTACTTTCCGGAGCTCAACCCTACAGCACTTTTAAA
>JACNKY010000376.1 GCA_014381795.1 Pseudomonadota bacterium
GGATTCAATGCTTTCGGAATCGCATCTGCCGGAGGTGCCGGAAAAGCACTCGCAGAGTGGATAGTTGCCGGGGAACCGCCAATGGATTTGTGGGTAGTGGACATCCGCCGTTTCAGCGGGATTCACCACGACGAAACATGGGTTCTTAACCGCACACTTGAACTTTACGGAAAACATTACACCCTAAGTTGGCCGCACGAAGAACACGAAAGTGGTCGTCCGTATCTAACGTCCCCAATCTATGAAAAACTGAAAGAACAAGGTGCCTGTTTTGGTTCCAAACTTGGTTGGGAACGTCCCAACTGGTTTGCTCCAAAAGGAAACGAACCTGATGTGGAGGCACGTGATATTTATTCTTACGAAAGGCAAAACTGGTTTCCGCATGTAGGCGAGGAACACCGTGCGGTGCGTGAAGGGGTTGCTGTATTTGATCAAAGTTCATTTGCAAAATTCCGCGTAATTGGTGTCGATGCGGAAAAAGCTCTATCGAGGATTTGCGCTAATAATGTCGCTAAACCCTCCGGTTCACTGACTTACACGCAAATGCTAAATAGCAAAGGTGGAATTGAATGTGATTTGACCGTGGCACGTCTAGCAGATGATGAGTTTTATCTGGTTAGCGGAACCGCCTTCCGGACACACGATGCAGCCTGGATCCGGAGTCAATTTCTTGACGATGAAAACGTTGAACTACTTGACATTAGTGAAGATTGGGCAACGTTCTCATTAATGGGGCCACTGGCCCGTGAAGTGCTTTCACGCGTCTCAGAAGACGATCTGGATAATGACAGCTTTCGTTTTGGAGCTTGCCGTACCATTGAAATTAAAGATAAATTCGCAGATGATATCCCGACAGTTTTAGCTTTGCGAGTAACTTATGTAGGAGAGCTGGGTTGGGAACTTCATATGCCGCTTGATTCCGCCGAAAACCTTTACGATGCTTTAATGGAATCCGGAAAAAATTTCGGTATCGTAAATGCGGGTTATCGTGCGATTGAGTCCTTACGACTCGAAAAAGGCTATCGCGCCTGGGCTGCAGACATCACACCAGACACAACACCTTTTGAAGCCGGACTTGGCTGGGCTGTAAAATTAAATTCTGGAACCGGATTTACTGGTCGTGATGCTTTGCTGACTCAAAAGAAACAAGTTCTGCAAAAACAATTAGTTTGTTTAACCATCGATGATCCAGATGTGGTTTTACTGGGTCGCGAAACTATTTTACGTAACGGAATAATCGCTGGCTGGTTGACCAGCGGAGGTTGGGGGTATACTGTAAACAAAAACATCGGTTACGGCTACGTACGCAATCCGGGAGGCGTTGACAATGACTACATAAATTCTGGAACTTATGAGTTGGAAGTTGCTGCTGTCCGTCATTCCTGTAAGCTTCAGCACGGCCCACTTTACGATCCAAAAATGGAACGGGTACGAAAATGATTCCCCGCGGTTATCTGTATGTTATCGGTTGTGCCAGTTCATTTGGAATAATCACCACATTGGCAAAAATAACCTATGATGAAGGTGCATCACCGTCGACAGTAGTGTTTTTTAGACTGCTCGCGGGAAGTTTTTTGATGGGAATCCTCTCAGCGTGGTCTCGCAGGAAAAACCTGCTTTCAAGAAAATCCAAACCAGAGTTTTCAAACACTTGGCATCTCCGGGTTTTAATTGTACTAACCGGAATTTCAATTGCGGTGATGAGCCTGGGTTATTTAGGTTCTGTTAAATATATTCCGGTCAGCCTCAGCGTTTTACTGTTTTTCACCTTCCCTTTTTGGGTTCTGCTGTTAAATTATTTCATAGATGGTGAAGTACCGGGACGCCTGAAACTCCTGGCTTTTGTCTTCGCGTTTTTTGGACTTGCACTGACATTGGGTCCGAACTGGGAAGTCCTTGATTGGCGTGGAATTTCTCTGGTCCTTGCTGGTGCTTTGGGAGCATCTGGAATGATTATAGGCGGCGCTAAATCCGTTCAGTTAATTTCTATGCGTCATCTTGTGTTTTTTTCAAACACAGTTGGTGCGGTTTTGGTTGGTATTATTCTTCTCCTTACTGATACTTTTTCGCCATCTCAAACACCACTCGGCTGGGCTGGAATTACCTCCATTTGCATCTTGTTCGTTATAGGTCAACTGTTTTTATTTGCTGCCACCAGACATATCGGTTCCGCTCAAACAAGTATTATGCTCAACCTCGAACCATTTGTTTCTATCGGTGCGGCCATGTTACTGCTTGGAGAGCGCCTGGAACTTTCTCAAAGCCTCGGTGTGCTGGTTGTAATAATAGCGCTTTTTCTGGCGAGCGACCTAACACGTAAATTTAATTTTGCTTAGAATAATAATTAATGATAGCCTCTTTCTTGTTGAGCCTGGAATAATTCTAAAAAACGTGTCATTGCTCTCAATGCAAGATCTCTATTATGATTGTCCACGCAAATCATTACGATTTCAGACTTTTGCTAAACAACCAATCATTAACAAAAGAATTTTATGATCCAAAATCCCAAAAACAAAGCCTCCGAAGCCACGGAGTTGGAAAAAAGCTACAAACTTGAAGATATTGTAAAACAACGTCAGCAGACTCTGGAAAGATTAGCTCTGCAACCGGGTGAAAAGGTTTTTGACATTGGTTGTGGAGTTGGATTTCTAGCACATGAATTGGCGCTAAAGGTTGGAGAGACTGGAAAGGTAGTCGGTATTGATCAAAATCCTGAAATGATCCGCCACTCTCAGCAACGCTGTGAAGGCTTGCCCCAGATAGAGTTTAATGAAGGTGATGCCTCTCAGTTACCTGCAGAAGATCAAGCTTTCGATGCGGTTTCCTGCACCCAGGTTTTGCTCTACGTAAAGGATGTTTCAAAGGTGCTTACTGAGATGCGGCGAATTCTCAAACCGGGAGGGCGTCTTGTGATTGTGGAAACCGACTGGCGCGGTGTTGTCTTAAACAGTCCCGATGATGCATTAACCAAAAACATCTTTTCAGCCTGGGATTCCGCTGTACCGAGTCCAAATCTGCCGGTACATTTAGGACCACTTTTGAAAAAACACGGATTTTCCAATATTCAGATAGAAGCTGTGCCTATCCTTAACACTGAATATTCACCGAGTAATTTTTCTCACGGCATGCTGGATTGGATCACAAAAAATGCCGAGAAACAAGGTGTGCTGAACAAAGATCAAAGGAAAGCATTTTTAGCAGACCTTGAAGAGCGGGAACGCTTTGGCAGTTATTTCTTCTGTGTTAACCGTTTTCTTTTTTCTGCAAAAATATAGTGTTCCCTCAATGAATGGGCTTGTCTGCCATTTCAAGATGCAATTCTGTGTCTGAGTATGGATGCGCCAGTGCAACTTCTTCATCAAGTTCCACACCCAGTCCAGGTTCTGTTGGAGGAATTACATATCCTGATTCCCAGCGGATTGGCTTCTTAAGTATTTCCGCATGAAAACCATCCCAACGTTGTATACCTTCTAACATCAGGAAGTTAGGTGAGCAGGTGCTGAGTTGAATATTAGCCGCGCCTTCGATAGGACCGCAATATAGGTGAGGTGCTATTTGAGCATAAGATGCCTCGGCCATTCCCGCGATTTTCTTGGCTTCCAGAATTCCGCCGACACGTCCGAGTGCCGGCTGTAAAATAGACGCGGCACCTGTTTCCAAAACACGTGCAAATTCGTATTTTGTGGTCAGCCGTTCTCCAGTGGCAATTGGAATGCTGGTTTTTCGCGCGACTTTCGCCATTTCTTCCGGACTCTCAGGAGGCGTCGGTTCCTCAAACCATAGTGGATCATAAGCCTCCAATCTTCGCGCCAGTCGAATCGCTCCAGATGGAGTGAACTGTCCATGAGTTCCGAAAAGCAAATCTGCTTTGGAACCGACTGCTTCGCGAATCAACTTGCAAAATATTTCGGAACGATCCAAAGCTTCCAAAGATGGTTGACGTGGATCGAAGCTGGAGTACGGTCCAGCCGGATCAAACTTGATGGCAGTAAAGCCTTGAGCTACATATTCAGCTGCTAATTCCGCGGCAAGATCCGGATCATTGTAAACATGCGGTTCATCCTCCGTAACAACTGCGCCGTCTTTTGGATAGAGATAAGTGTATGTACGTAATTTTTCGTGCACACGTCCCCCAAGTAATTCATAAACCGGTTTGCCTACCGATTTTCCACAAATGTCCCAAAGCGCGATTTCAAGTCCACTTAAAACTCCCATCAGCGAAAGATCAGGACGCAGAGTATAACCTCGTCCATAAACATTACGCCAAAGTTTTTCAATGTGAAATGGATCGCTTCCTTCAACGTGCCGCTCGAACACATCTTCGATCATTTTTACGATCACATGCGGTGCGAAAGTAGCGCTATAAACTTCGCCCACTCCTTCTATGCCTTCATCTGTGACTAGTTTTACAAAAATGAAATAACGTCCCCCAAAGTGCGGCGGTGGGTTTCCTACTACAAATGTTTTTCAATCTTTAATTTTCCCAGAATCTTCCTA
>JACNKY010000240.1 GCA_014381795.1 Pseudomonadota bacterium
TACTGTCACCGGCGTAAATTGGTGCATAGTAGTTGAAATTTTCTTCACCGTGTAGTAATTTTTCCAGTGTTTCTCCAAGAACACTCATAAAGTCCACCAAATCTAAGGCATCAATTTCCAGCATGAACGGGAAGGTTGGAGGAGCCAACAAGCCAGGATATCCTGCTGCTTTTGCTGCATCCGGATCTGTATAAATTCCCTTGGTTTCTCCAAGTGATTTTGCTAAAAATTTTAAGCGCCCTTCTTCAACAGTTATGGTAACAGGTGTAAAATTATAACCTATGTGTTTTTTGTCGATCATTTTTTACCTGAACAGATTAGCCTGGAATTACTTTTGTGTGTTTCTTGGTACAAGAATGTCTTACAATTTTTTTAATAAGTTAAAAAAATTCTATGCTTAGTTTGTTTTTCTGTCAACAACAAACGAATTTTACAAACTACAATCGTTTGCAGGATGAAGTCAAATGTGGAAGTTTGCGCCTGCAGAGAGTGACAGCACAAGCTTCAATTTGGTTGAGATCCGGCCTTGAAGAAGCAGGTATATTTTTGGTACGGTTACGGACTGTCAACAAACACTGTAGTAACCGTTGTTCATGTTGCTTGACCAGCATTCTTCCTCCTGTACAATGCACTCGAGCTTCCTTAAAAGTTAACCATGCCGGAAGACGGCTTAATTCAGTCAGTAGGGATTTTCGAATCTCT
Organism: Pseudomonadota bacterium; assembly: GCA_014381795.1. Taxonomy (GTDB): domain Bacteria; phylum SAR324; class SAR324; order SAR324; family NAC60-12; genus Arctic96AD-7. Next base: position 703 of record JACNKY010000240.1, read on the forward strand.
GCTAATTCTGCAGTATATGCAGCATTTTGTCTGTTAGAACTGCAGACTGAAGCAGACTGCTCTTTGTTTTTTAAAGACAGCAACGAAAATCGGTTTATCAGCAATATCATCAGGATCATCACCAAAACTGCGGTCATTGAGATCAATATCCATTTCAACCATTTTGTCCATTTTCTGGCAGGTTTTTTTGTTTTACCTTCTTTGAAACTAACCTGAAAAAACTGCACTTTCCCGGCTGCAGACTCGAGGTTCAGGTTCGGTGTTTGATTATGACCAAGGACTGCACCAACGAGCTTAATTTCATCAATTTCAGGTGCATGCATGCCATTTGTTAAAGTTGAAAGATCAGCCACATCACGCGCATAACGCTGAATCAGTTCCATAACTTTAGTTTGCTCGCGCCAGTTTTCGCGTTTAACTTCAGGGCCAGTCACGCTGGCCAGATCAAATCTGGAAAACATCTTGGCCTTACGTTCCTTACCAGTACCTGTATCACAGACACCAATCGGACGCCACTGAATGTATTTGAGATGGGAAATATCAGCCATGTTTCAGGAAGAATATTCCCAATGCAGGGTAGACTGAAAGAGAAGAGAGCAGGTGCACTGAGCTGATTTACTGGCTGGGGCGGCAGGGATTGAACCTGCGTATCACGGGATCAAAACCCGATGCCTTACCACTTGGCTACGCCCCAAAACAACCAGTAATTAAGGCTTTTTATTTTAGCTGGACAGTGAAAAATTGCAAGAGATATTATGCGTATAATCGTTATTCCTCAACGACAAACTCAAAGCCCAGCAATGAAACGGTGAAGAGAACCACGTCAAAACTCAGCAGTAATTTCCACCAGGACCAGACTTCTTCGGGATGAGATCCAAAAAAAAGAAAATCAGTGAGACGGACAACACACAAAAGACTTGGAACCATCAGAGGGAAAATCAAAATTGGCATCAGCATTTCTTTCCCGCGTACAGTCGCAGTCATTGCTGTCAGCAAGGTACCTAATGAACTGAATCCAACTGTGCCAAAAAGTAAAACAAGAATCAACTCCAGCCAGTTCTGTACCTCAATTTCAAACAGAAAAAGACATAATGGAATGAACAGCAGTTGAGACAGCACAAGGAAAATAGTGTTTGCCAGCATTTTCCCCAAAAACAACACACTGCGATCTACAGGTGCAGTTAACAAACCACCCATACAGCCTGTTTCCATTTCCTGTACGTATGATTTCCCAAGTCCAAGCACTCCACTCAACAAAGACACAATCCAGATAACCCCAGGAAGTGCCAACAGGAAAACTTCAGGTTTCTCGCCCAGTGCAAATTGAAAAACCAGTAAAGTCAGAATTGAGAATAACAAGATAGACAACAAGTTATCCTTGCGTCGTAAATCAATCAGAACATCTTTCCAGACTAAGATTAAAGTATGCCGGAAAAACAATTGCATGAGCAGGTATTACGCTAAAGGAAGTAGCAGAGATAAGATTAGGCGGCTTTTTCTTTGCTAGTATTTTTGGGATTTTTGTTAGAAGTTGATTCTTTCTTTTCAGTTTTACTCAACTTTTCTGTAGACGATTTCTCTGAGGTTGACGACTTCTCTGAGGTTGACGCTTCCTTCGTTTGTGAAGCACTTTTATCTTTACCGGATTTTTCCGAGTCTGAGTTATTGCTGGAATAACCATCTTTGTACCATCCTCCACCTTTAAGGTGAAATGAACTCATGGATACTTGGCGTTCAGCATTGTTTTTCCCACAATCAGGACATTCTTCAAGTGAAGGATCACTGAACTTTTGTACTTCTTCAAACTCGTACCCGCAACTTTTACAGAGATATTCATAGATTGGCATAATGTTCTCTTTCTGCTACACTAACATGTTAACTAAAGCAGAAGATATTATATAAATAATTTTAATTTTTGTCAATTCAGAGTTAGTCGGGGACTTCGTTTGAGCACAAGTAAATTAGAGGCCACTAATCTTAGAAAATCTTACCAGGGCAGGCATGCTGTTAAAGGCATCTCACTTGAAGTTGCACAAGGTCAGGTGGTTGGCCTGCTTGGACCTAACGGAGCAGGGAAAACCACCACATTTTATATGATAGTCGGTGTACAGCGTCCTGACGAGGGAACAATACTTTTAGACGGTCAGGATATCACCCGTTATCCCATGCACCAGCGTGCAAAAGCTGGGCTTGGATATCTTTCACAGGAACGATCCATTTTTAGAAAACTCACTGTTGAAGAAAACCTGAATGCAGTCTTGGAAATGCTACCGTTGAGCCGTACTGAAAAACGGGAACGTCTGGATTCGCTGTTAAATGAACTTGGAATACAGCATGTACGAAAAATAAAGGGTTATGCTCTCTCAGGGGGTGAAAGTCGGCGTGCGGAAATAGCTCGTGCACTGGTACTTGAACCTGCAATCATGCTGCTGGATGAACCATTTGCAGGTGTTGACCCGATTGCGGTTGCAGATATTCAAACGATCGTCCAGCAGTTAGCGAAACGGAACATAGGTATCTTGATCACTGACCATAATGTCAGAGAAACATTTGGTATAATTGATTATGGTTACATTATGAACGAAGGAGAGTTGCTGATTGGTGGTACTCCGGATGAATTGGTTGAAAATGAGCAGGCCAGAAAAGTTTACCTCGGAAAGTCTTTCTCGATGTAGGTTTGACTTTTACGTCTATTTGGAGCGAAACTATTAGCAAGCAAATTAATAACATCCACAAAATGTATCTTTTAAAAAATCTTTTCACAAACTTGTAATTAGGATAGCGAGGATTCATGGCAATGCAGATGAAAATGCAAATGAAGATGAGCCAGCAGCTGATCATGACTCCCCAGCTGCAGCAGGCTATCAAACTATTGCAATTGTCACGCACAGAACTGGAAGAGTTAATTGAACAAACTCTGATAGAAAATCCAGTTCTTGAAGAGGGCATAGACATGGACACCTTTCCCAACAAAACAGACGATTCTCCTGAAACACCAGAAACCGCGGAAAGCCCTGAAGTAGTAGCGGATACGGAAGATTTCGAAACTGCCCGTGAAAATGAACATGAAAATAAAGATCAGGATGAAGTTGACTGGCAGCAGTATATTGAACAGGTAGAACAGTTTGGAGGTTACCAGGAACGACGCTATAACAGTGGTTCAGATGACGAGGAAAGCCCCTCAATAGAAGCTACAACTGCACAAACCGAATCCTTGGCCGACCATCTGGTCTGGCAGTTAGACATGCAGGAACTTTCTCCACTGGAATATAAAATTGGTGCATTCTTAATCGGCAACATTGACAATGATGGATTCCTGGTAACAAGTGTACGTGAACTTTTGGAATCACAGCGAGATTTGTACCATCAAATCAACAAAGGCTACAAAAATGGAGAGTTGCCTGAGCTTCCGGAAATTGAAGCAGATTTGTTGGACCTCAAGTTTCAAACAGGAAAAACGACCCAGAAGAAAAAAAATAAAAAGGAAGATGTTCCTGATTTTGAAGAATACGAACAAATTCCAGAAGAGGAGCCAAAAAGACCGGTAGTTTCTGCAGCAGCTTGCTCTTTCGTAGAATATGTCCTTGGAAAGATTCAACAATTTAACCCAAATGGAGTTGGTGCCAGAAGTTTACAGGAATGCCTCTTAATCCAGTTGGATATCCTGGGTGAAAGCGAAAACTTGTGTACCCGTATTGTCAACCATGCCATGGCGATGCTGGAGTCAAAGGATCTGAAAAAGATAGCACGAAGGCAGAAACAGGAACTTGAACAGGT
>JACNKY010000104.1 GCA_014381795.1 Pseudomonadota bacterium
GGGACGTTTTATGATTATTATAAAACCAGGGACGAAAGTTGGATTTCCGTGAGCAGTTTGGAACCTCAATTTTTTGCTGCTTTGTTGAATGCCATGGAACTTCCAGCAACTTTGCTGCAAACCGCTTTTGATGATGCGGAAGCTCAAACACAGTTAAAGAAGATACTTAAAAAAAGATTTTTGGAACGACCATGGTCTGAATGGGAAACAGCTTTTGCAGACATTGATGCATGTGTTGAATTGGTGTTGGAGTTTCCAGAGGCAATGGAACATCAGCATTTTAAGGATCGAGAAATGATTACCGAGGTACCTGATTCAGATGGAGCACTGCATAAACAAATTGCGTCACCATTTAAGTTTTCTACATGCAAAGCAGAGTATCGTCACGTTGGTGCTGAACTTGGTGAACAAACTGAGATGGTCTTGAAAGATCTAGGCTATACTGAACAACAAATCGAAAAACTAAAAAATGATGGTGTTTGTGCAGACAATAAAACCAGTTAATTGGAGAATTTATGCCAACTAAGCATGAAATGACTTCAGTTACAGGCAAGCTGAATATACGCTACATTTTTGGGATGAAGCTCCGTAACTTCAGACAGGAAAAAGGTTATGGGCTGAAGGAGCTTGCAGCACTAACAGGATTATCCGCATCTTATATTAATGAAATTGAAAAAGGTAAAAAATATCCTAAAGCAGAAAAGATAATGATGCTGTCGGAAGGATTAGGTGTTGCTTATGACGACCTAGTTTCCATCAGCATGACAGGCCGGCTTGGTCAAATCTCAGAATTATTTTTTTCATCATCAGTATTGGGATCCTTTCCTTTTCAACTTTTTGGCATCACATTTGAAAATGTGATGGAGCTTTTTACGGCATCACCGAAGAAAGCCGCTGCGCTCATCAGTACATTAATGGAGATTTCAAGAGCGTATGATATGAATGTTGAGCAGTTCTTTTTAGCATCATTACGGGCTTTTCAGGAAATGCACAACAACTACTTTGAGGAGTATGAAGAGTTGGCAGAAGAGTTTGCACGCAAACAGAAATGGAAACGTTTTCCGCCGCCCACCCGTGAAGAACTGATAGACACCCTCAGTAAGGTTCACGGAGTTGAAGCGAGAGTTGCGGATTTTTCAAGATATCCTGAACTGTCCGGGCAACGTTTTATTTTTCTACCAGGCAAGCCTCCGAAGTTATTGTTAAACGGCCAACTCACTCACTCCCAGCATGTCTATTCAATGGCTTTACAAATCGGCTATTCTGAGTTGAAAATCCGCAAACGTCTCCGTACTTCTCCCTGGAAAAAATTCGATAGTTTCGACCATGTTATGGACAATTTCAGGGCTTCTTATTTTGCAGGTGCTTTGATGATCAATCGTTTTCAGGCAAAGGAAGAAGTTCAGGAATTATTTCAGTCAGAAACATGGGATGGTGACGCTATTTTAAAGTTACTCAAACGTCATGAAGTTACACCTGAAACATTTCTGCACCGTCTCAGTCAGATTCTTCCCGGACTGTTCAAAATAACTGAACTGCATTATTTGCGTTTTGAACATCAGATTGGGAAAAATGATATTCAACTGACAAAGGAATTGAACATGCCTAGAACTTTAGTGCCGAGCGGTGTCCGTTTAAATGAGCACTATTGCCGACGTTGGTTACCGGTGTCTTTACTCAAAGATTTGGAAGAAGAACAGACTAAGAAGAAACCTGAAAAAATAATAATTCGTGCGCAAAGAGCACAGTTTATGGAAAGTGGAGACGAGGTGCTTTTTATTTCCATTGGACGACCATTGCGTTTAAAAACAAAAATGAACCGCTGTGTCTCGCTTGGATTGAGGGTTGATAAAGCTCTGAAAGGAAAAGTTAAATTTTTAAATGATCCAAAAATTCCTGTAATGGAAGTTAATCAAACCTGTGAGCGCTGTCCCCTCGATGAGAGTCAGTGTTCAGTCAGGACTGCTCCGCACAATGTATACACAAGGGAAAAGAAAGAAGAACTATTAAATCAAAGACTGGGAAATCTTGTCACTGATTATCGTGAAAAAAATCTTAAAATTTAAAATACTAAAGCGGAAAAAAGAAGTTAAGATAGATAGTGTGTAATTGACTTTGCTTCAAAAAAGGATTAGAAGCAGAATCAGAGAGGAATGGTAACTGTTGGCCCAGCGAAAAACGATAATATATTAATAAATTGGAAGTGACGAAATAGGACACTCCGGTTTCTATTGCAAGAGCGATCTCATCTTCATAAGCATCATTACTGTCAGTTCCCGCAAAACGGGTTTTTGTAAACTGCAGCCCTGTACCATAGTGCAAATATAAGTCACGGTTGATTTTCGGGTATTGTATGTACCATAAATTATTTTGGATTACCTCAAGTTTTTCTCCTGATTCTGCTAGATAAGTAAAAGATTCCGAGTGTTCAACAATCGAAATTTGCCTTTCATATTCTACTACCTGCTCATCCCAAAAATATCCCAAATTAAATCCGATTCCGTTTGCTTCCCCATCCGAATCAGAAATTGTTACAGCATCTGCAACTTGAAGCTTCACCTTGCGAAATCCTACACCAAAATATAATCCGATCCATTGAGCTGAAGTTTTTGAGTCAAAAAACTTAGGTTCCTTTGTAGCCGTTCGTTCTTCTAAACTACGCTCTTCCATTTCACTTTGCTCAAGAGAAAGAAATTTCTGCGCGTTAAGATCTCCTGCAAAAACAATCAAACTGCATAAAATAAACAAGAACAAGACAGACTTGCGAAATGCTGTATTCTTAAAGTTTTTTAAAGTTGATTGGTAATAGTAGTTTTTCATCTACTTAATCCAAATCCGGCAAAATTTGTTCTGGAATCGAAATACCGCCTAAGTTAATGTAGACATAGAGGGTACGGTCAATATATTCTTTTTCACGTCCGCTGTTTGATAAAGTTTTGCCGACATTTTCTGTGAGAGCAAGCCGAATGTTCCAGCAGTCAGGACGGTAATCCATAGTGAAAGCACTGGAGCTTAAACGTCGCCGAAAAGTATAACTGTCTGCATCTAAATTAACTGTCCCTGAAAATCCGAATGCCAGTTCGTCACTTGCTTCAAAACTGTTGCCGAAACCAAAGGTGTTAGCTGCGACAACATCATTACCATAAGGAGTTTGATAAGCATCTTCGTTGTTTCGAAAATTTACAGAAGCTTTGTTGTGTGCACTCAAACCTAGACTTACCGCGGCAGAATATTCTACGACTCGTTTTTTCTGATGGTGATAACGATTGAACAAGTTTATTGAAAATGCAGTTCCGGGTGTAAATTTCAAGATGCTACGCAGAGGTAACAAAGGTTGACCTGACTCAGTCTCATTACCTTTAATCGCAGGTCCGACAGGTTGAAAATACCGATCTTTTTTTAAAAAATCATAATTCTGGACAAAATTCAAACTGGCGAGATTCCGACTTTTGCCTTCACGCGTTTGACCACCGGCCTGACTATTCAGGAGAGGAATTACACCTTTTTCAACATATTCGAGAATGGTGTCTATTTGCTGAGCACTTAACTTCTCAATAGACAATCGGCTCAACTGTTCAATAAATAATTTTTCAGAACCAAATTCCTGTCCTAGAATTAGTTCTAATTTTCGAATCAAGACAGGATCCAACTGATTCCTTCTCATTCTGTCCAATGAAAGAGATGTTAATTTGACACTTCGTTCAAAGAAACGCCGTTTGACCAGTAGCACATTTCCCAAGAGGAATGTTGCCAGTCTACGTGTAGAAAATGTTCCTCCAAAAGGAACTCCGGAAACAGATGTTTGCCTGACATCTTCGATGTATTCATATTGCAGACGTGGTATTATTAAGTGTTTGAAGCGGCTGTAAATTCCGGAATCTGTCCTAAAAGTCCGGGACAAAGTCGTGTTGATTTCCACTTTACCGTCCAAAATATTGAAGCCGTATGCATCTTCACTTCCGGACACATCCGGATCACGAACTTTGTAACTGGAAATCTTTTTTCCTAAATCAAGGCTGGCGTTAAAATGTTGAAATAGAGGGAATTGAAAATTTAGTCTGGGAGTGACGCTTGCACCTTCACCATTGTATCCTTGTACCCTGAAATAGCGAACAGCAGACCCACTCAATGAACGGGTCAAAGTTGATTTTCCGGAACGCCATAAAGTGTCACTAAATTGAAACGAAAGCGCAGGTAAGTATTGGATTTGGGTGAGATCAATTTTTCGGTTCAGGATGGCTAACTCACTGAAGACACGGGTCTGAGTTGCAGAAAGTGTGACGCTGCCTTTAGGAAACTGCCTGTTGATATTTGCGGAAAGCTGCTGTGCTGTATTAGGCGTTGGGCTATCAACCAGTTCGTATGCCTTTTGAAATTGACTGTCACTGTAAACCAAAGCAGAGGCAATCAGCCGGCTTTGTCCGTCTAACTGTTGATTGTGATTAAATTCAAACTTAAAACGTTGCGGATTTAATT
>JACNKY010000159.1 GCA_014381795.1 Pseudomonadota bacterium
GCTAAATTGTATGCGGATATGATGCTGTTCTTTTTGACGTTCGAGATGAGACTGAATGACTGCTTCGGATTTGTTTTTCTGTAGCAGTTGAGCTGGTTTTTTTGTGCGGAATGATTCTAAATTACAGAGATAATGTACTGCTTCAACAAGATTTGTTTTTCCCTGACCGTTTGCGCCGTATATCCAATTTAAATCCTCAGAAAAATCGGCTGTACACCTGCTGTAGTTGCGAAATTGAGAGACCTCAATATTGCGGATGATCATGTCAATTCAGGTCCGGTTAACGGTTGATTGTCGGTAGTCACTGTCTAAGTTCTCATGAACAATGAAGTGAAAACAGTCAAACTACCACTCAACCCTCAATGGCATAATTACAGATAAAAAAGATTCATCAGTAGATGATTTAATGATGGTTGGGCTCATAGAGTTTTTACACTCCAAGATAATATCATCACTGTCAATAACACCTAAAACATCTAAAAGGTATCTGGCATTAAAACCGATTTGAAAAGATTCACCTTCATAACCTGCCTCTATTTCGTCAACTACTTCGCCGTAATCAGCTTTTTCACTTTCAAGTCTCAAAACACCTGCTGAAATAATTAATTTCACCGGTCTCAGTTTTTCAGAACTGATAGAAGAGACAATCCTTAGCGAATTGCTAAAATTTTCGCGATTTACCAAAATTTCCAGATTGTTATCTTTTGGAATAATAGGATCACAATTCGGAAATTTACCTTCAATCAGTCTTGTTTTAAAGCTTATCTGTCCTCCAGAAAACTGCATTACACGTGAGTCAAAAGTTATATTTACTGTTTTACCAAACATATCTGCGGCTCTTCTTACTTCGGTCAGCGCTTTTCTCGGGATGATAACTTCCTGTTCCGCATCAATAATTAAATCATCAACTGACTTTATTATTTGTGCTAAACGGTGACCATCAGTAGATAGCCAGCGGGTTTGCTGATCACTTGTTGAGCTTAGACAAACACCCATCAGATTTCTGCGTGATTCATTCGTAATTGCCGCAAACAAAGTCATGTCAATGCAGCTCTTTAAATCCTCTACAGAAATCGTCACAGACTCTGGAAGTTTTTCCAGCACTGTTTGAGGGTATAAACCTACTTCAACCGAAGGAAGGCGTAATTCTGATGATCCACAGGTAATATAGATCCAGAGTTGTTCTGTCGAACGGATATGAACTTCATCATCCTTAAGCTCCTTGACTATATCAAAAACTTTTTTTGCATTAACACAGATACTACCCGGATCTTTAATTTGCGCAGGCATCACTTCAACCAGAGATAACTCGTAGTCTGTTGACGAAAATTCAACATTAGAACTGTCGTCTTCCAGTGTCCTGATCACAAAGTTTGACAGGATAGGCTTGGTTGAGCTTTTGTCAACTACTGAATTGATGTTTTGCAGAGTACTACTTAATGCTTCTCTTTTTAAAGTAATTTCCATATTTATTTTATTAGTAGTAGTAGGATTGTTGACAACTTGTTGATAAGTGCTTAACTTTTTGATTAATTAACACTATTCTCTGTTTTTATGTGTTTTGACATGCTGTTGAGAGAATGTTGATAAACAATAATCTAGCAAAAATTTAGAGAAAACCCAATACGAATTGTTGGTTAATAGTTGATAAAATGTCAGTTTTCAACAACTGCGTTCAATAAGTTGAATTTGTAGCTTAAATAGACTTTGTCCGCCTGTTGATAAAAATATGATAAACGCAAAAGCTAAGATTAGCACAGCCTAGAAAAATCAGTGATTAGGCTTTGGGACTGATTTTAGAGATAAATTGCGGTCAGCAGCATTTTATCAATGATTGAAAAATTTCCACTGTGCTTGAAACCCGCTGCAGTGATTCCGGAACATTCTCTGGAAAGGGTGAAAGTAAATTCAGCACTATCTTCATCAATCTCGACTGTCGCATCTTTAAAATACAGGTATGTTTTTGAAATCGGAAAGAGACATTTGAAGATTGACTCTTTGGCCGAAAAAATAATTCTGAGTCCCTGATTTGCCTTTGTGGGTGAAAGGGTTTTCAACCACTCCAGTTCTTGCTCAACACAGACGTGTCTACTGATGTTGAAATCAACTACTCTGGATAAATTTTCTAAATCGATACCTATTCCGGAAACATCAGCAGCCAGTCCAACAGCCGCAGCAGCGTATTCTCCGGAATGAGTGATACTCCCCCTAACGGATTCCGGCCAGCAGGGTTCCCTTGTCTCAGCATTTCTGGTGATAGGCTCTGATTCAAGTTTGAATTTTGCGAGAGCCATATGAGCACAGCTTCTTCCCTGTGAAAACTCTGTCTGCCTTCTAGTAGAACTTAATTTTTTCAGGAATATTTCTTCTTCCGGAAGTAACGGAAAAACAGGTGGCGTAGACAATTCAGCGCAGAAAAAACTGATAGTTTCAGGAAACGGTGAGGGAAACATTAAAACGCAACTTGAACTCCAATTGTGCTCATTCCACCAGTATAGCTTTTTTTGTCCAGATTGTAATTTGTGACCACAATCCCGCTTTTACTGGTTATTTCAATATTGGCGACAGACATAGCGTGGTAGCCTAGATGAAACTCAATTGTGTTCCAGAAAGGCAGGCCTATGTGAATGAATGCTTCAGAAACAGGAGTACTCAAATCACTATTGTCTGAAATTGCACTACCGCCAGTTGTCTCTTTCACTAAAGCGTTGGTTTTCAAAGTGCCTGTGCCTATTCCAAGTGCAATTGAAACAACTGGAAACGGAACGTTATAGAAAAAATTGACTGTACTTATGGTGGTTTTGGTTTCCAGAGTTAGTATAGAGTTAGCATCGGCAGAGGAAGTCGTGTTTTCTGTCTCATTAAAAGTGACTCTTGAAGCGCCAATATTTGGAAAATAAGGTGCCGGATGGGAGATTCCAACTGCTCCCCCGGAGACACTTCCTGAAGCAGCAGAATAAGCGATGGCGACATCGGCATTGATCCCGATGAACTGTGCTTTTGCAGTAGTTAATATTCCGCTTAGGCCCAAAAGTAAACAAGCAGAGATTGCCAGTTTACTGAAATATTTTGACTTGTTTAACATTAGGAGTAGATCACTTATTTAGAAACCAAATGCTATACCAATTCCAGCCACAGTACCACCCAAGTCGTACTCAGTACCTCCAGAAGCCGCTGTTTTTTTTATTTTTGATGAAACTCTGCGTAAGCTGAGATGCGCATCAAAGAAAGGGAAAATTGGTATACCCACACTGGTATACCACTGGGTTGCAGTCCCTTTATCAAATGTTGTTGAACAACCTACACACTGTAGCTCAGTTGAGCCCATTCCTAATCCAAGTGTCAGGTTGACGATAGGAATAGGTAGCTGATAGAAAATATCATACATTGAAGTGGCCAAGGTTGTCGTAGAACCTTTAAGTTTAGTTTTATAAGTTTCTATCCCCACACCAACCATTATCGGTAGTTTGGCAGCAAGGAAAAGACCACTTACTCCATCTGACTCAGCTACTTCTGTATCAGCAAACGAATGAGAAAAAGGGACACCAGCGCTTACGGTAAAAAGTGCATATGCTGGGCTGCTAAAAAGCAGTAAAATTGCTGCTGTAAAAGCAGTTAAAATAATTTTTTTCATGAGATAACATAATCAGATGTTAACGTTTTGCAAGAGTTCAGAGCCTAGAACATCAAAGTTCTCTTTTTTAGAAATTAAAAGCTAGGCCAATTCCTCTTACGTTTCCACTATAATTTACTTTGGTTCCGCTATAAACCTGCTCAATTTTATTACTTGTTACAGATCTATAACTCATATGTATGTTAATAAGTTGGGTAAGCTGTATTCCAAAACTTGTAAACCACTGGTTTGCTTCTCCAGCCTTATAACCAGTTTTTATGCCACTTTCAGGGTCGGTGTAATCTTCTGCGCAGTCACTACAAGCGAGCTTCGTCTTGCCAGAACCTAATCCAATTGTAATGTCTATCACTGGAATAGGAAACTGATAGAATATATTATACATGAAAGTTTCAATTTTAGAAGTGTCTCCTGTAAATTTAGTTTTATAACTATCTATTCCTAAACCAAAACCAACAGGAAACTTTATACCAAGGAAATAACCACTTGGTTTATCAGCTTCTATTTTACCACCAGCTTCATTTTTTTCTGTGAATGTCTGTTCTTGAGGTATTCCAAGACTTATTGTAAGGGGAGCTGCAAATATTGGGGAGCTGGAAAGCAGCAAGCTGGTTGCTGTAAATGCAGATAAAATAAATTTCTTCATTCAGAATGTTAGCTCTATGAGTTTAAAGTGTGTGGAATATTATGTTCAACACACTTTATGTGTAACACTCATTCTATGCGTTTTAATATAAATGATAAGGGAGCCATAGAACTCAAATAAGCATATATTCTATTACTTAGAAATTGAAACCGATACCAACGCC
>JACNKY010000102.1 GCA_014381795.1 Pseudomonadota bacterium
CGGGAGCTTTCAGATAACCGACATAATCATCCATTTCTATTTGCTCTTTGACCCATTCAGGCATTTCGGAGGCAAGTCCTTTACCGCAGACATCACCTTCGAAAGGCGCCCCCATTTCCAAAATATCAAAGTCCACCGTTTTAGTTGCAATGGATTGTTGCAGACGAGCATTGTAATCTGCCTGCGCTAGATCAATCCATTTTATTTTTGCACCAGTATACTTCTCCCAGGGTTTCAGAAATCCTCTGAACAGGAAATTGTGCAAATTCTGGTTATTCAGTCCCATGAAGGTTAATTCGACGCCGTCAAATTCGCCCTTTGAAACTCTTGCTTTTGTCGGGTTAAGGCACAGTGCACCGACTTTCTGCCAGTCTGAATCTGTCGGTGACCCTTTACCTACTCCGGGTATTCTCAGGATGTCTCTCCTGACGTTTGCAGCGGAGGCACTCTTGGGTAAGAGGCCAAGTCCTGCACCTGAACCGGCTGCAATTACGCTTGCTCCAGCTACAACCGTCGATGCGTCTTTAACAAATTGACGACGGTTTATTTTTTTCTTGCTTTTCATTTTGCTCCTATTAAATTGAAACTAACAATCATTTGCAGTACCGGACAGTACATTTTGCAGAAGACAAAATATGACACAAATGTTTGCTCAAAACCACTTCTGCGCTATGCGTAGAAGTGTAAATCCAATCGCATTGCGATTGGATAACAACCGGACAACCCGGTTGTTAAAGGCTTAAAGTTTTAGTTTCCTTTCAAGTATAAAATTAATTGTGTATCACGCTATATCAAAAACTGACCTTTTTCAATAGTTTTTTCCCCGTCCAGATAAAGCGCACCTTCTTCACGCAGATCTTTGATCAAGTCCCAGTGTAAAGCAGATTTATTGATTCCGCCGCATTCAGGATATGCTCTTCCAAGAGCAATGTGAACTGTACCACCTATCTTTTCATCAAAGAGCAAATCGTAACAGTACCTGCTGATGCTGTAGTTTGTACCCACACCAAACTCGCCTATTCTCTTGGCACCAGCGTCCATCCCAATTAAATCCAAAAGCAGTTTCTGGTTCTTATCGGCAGTTGCTTCGACCACTACACCTTTTGAGAAGTGTAAGCAGATACCTTCGATAAACTGTCCGGCAAAAACTGCAGGAAATTCGAAAGAAATACTTCCTTCAGCACTGTCATCGGTCGGAGCAGTATAAACTTCACCTCCAGGCATGTTGATGTGGCCGTCGTCAATATGGTAGGTTCTTCCTGTTGTGTTTAAGCTCAGGTCGGTACCATTGCCGACAATCCGGATTTTTTCAGTTGTTTGCATCTTTTTCCGGATGACTTCGTAACGCTTACTTTCTTCTTGCCAGTCGAGCAACGTTGCATTGAAGAAGAACTCCATCATTTCGTCCGTACTAAATCCGGCCTGTTGAGCAAAAGATGCATTAGGAACTCTAACTAGAACCCAGCGAGTCTTTTCTGTTCGTAAGGCAGAAATTTTCCCCAATGCTCGCCTGAAGGCTGTTATGCGTTCTGCTGCTATACCATTCAGTTCATGTGGATTACTCGCGCCTCGAAGTCCTATGTATACGTCTGCCCACTCCATCCCCCTTCTTTGAAGCTCATGTTCATTATCAAACAGGTTTGGATCTCCTTCCAGCATTAGATCCCGCTGTAGCAGAGAGGACTGAAATTCAATATGCGGATGAGCACCAACCTTAACAGCCGCAGCATGAACTGCACGCGCTAACGGCCAAGTATCTGTTTCCATCATAGTGATCAAGACTCGGTCGCCCCTCCGGGTCGTCGTCGAGTAATTAACCAAGATATCAGCCAGTTGTTCCCAGCGAGAATCAAGCATAATAAATCAATTGAGAGAAATTAGCGTAAAGTTTCAACTTTCTCCATAAACTTCTGAACTCGATCAGGGTCAACAGAGTTCCAAGTGTCACCATCATATTTTAGGTGTGAACCAATCACACAACCATCAGTTACCAAAAAGAGCTCAGTTACGGTGTCGATGTTCACCCCTGTATTAGCTAGTAATGGGGTCTCCGGAATAGCTTCCCTAACTTCCCGTAATTCTTTCTGGTCTACTCCCATGCCGGTCATAGGTCCAGAAACACAAACCACATCAGCCTTGGAAGAGAAGACCGCACTCTTTGCCTTGACGGCCAAAGGTCGTGTGTCAAGAGAGGTTGCAAATTCAGCATTGATATTAAAAATCATTTGTAGGTCAGAACGTCCTTGTGAAGACCGTAACCTAGCTGCTCCAGCGCAATCGGGTGCCCAAAGTCCCATGTCAGATGCATAAACACCAGTAAAAATTTCACGTGCGAAACTCGCATTAGTGGCAACTGCCAAAGCGACAGTTGCAACTGGATCCCACAAATAATTAACTCCGAATGGAATCTTTATCATGGATTTAACTTGTCCAATAACAGAAGCAAGCGCCGCTAAACCTTCCGGAGGAGCGGTGAGGACATAAGGTCGATCAAATTCATTTCCGAACATAACAGCATCAACTCCTCCGGATTGCAGTGCCTCAAGGTCAGCAACCACAGAATCTAAAATCTTATTCATTCCGGTTGTTGAATCGTAATCTGGAGAGCCAGGTAAAGCAGGTACATGGACCATCGCCACAACAGTTTTTCTACCCAGTTTTATTATCTGATCAATCATTGTTCCTCTAGTTATTTTAAAACCACAACTTAAAATTATTTTGCGATGATTACTTTGATCCCCTTCCCCTCCAAACCATTAATGAATGAAGGGTCCGCTTCAGAATCTGTAATCAAGATGTCTATTTTTTCCAGTGGAATCACTTTTGAAAAAGTTACATTCCCCAGTTTTGTTGAATCTGCTAATACAATCGATTGCTTGCAGTTTCCTATGATACTTTTCTTTACTTGTGCATCTTCGGTATTATATTCAGTAAGGCCTGCTTTCAGATCTATCCCACCGGCACCGATGAACGCTTTATCCACATTGAACTCGTTAATAGTGTTCTCTGATATTGGACCAATTATGGACATTTCCCCAACTCTGACAATGCCGCCGGTCACTATCAGCTTAATAAGGGAATTTCCAGCAAGCTCCATTGCATGTTCCAGACTTGGTGTGATTACAGTCAGGTTTTTACGTTTCTTTAGTAATTGAGCTAATTCTCTTGTGCTTGAACCTACATCAAGAATTAGTGTGTTGCCTTCAGTTATTAATTCATTGGCCATATTTGCAATAGCCTGTTTTGCCACGGTCCTTAATCCTTTTCGTGAAAAATATGGGGGTTCATAGCCTCTGCTAATGTTACTGACTGCTCCACCATGAACTCTCAGCAATAATCCATCTTTTGCAAGTTCATCTAGATCACGAGTGATTGTCATTCGTGATTTACCAAGTTTTTCAGCAAGTTCTGAAATCTTTATCCCACCTGTCTTTTTAAGGGTTTCAAGGATAAATTGCTTGCGGCTGTTGGCGACTAAATGTTTCATAATGTGACAAAGATAAGATTTTTATGTTAAATTGTCAAATATAAAAACATATATCCCCCCCATTTATAGTATGAAGAACTTCTTATATGGATGTAAGCTATTGAAAATAAATAAAAATTGTAAGTTAATCTTAAAGTAATATTATTCTTGTAATCAGCTCAAACATTATTCTGTCAGTTTTTGTCGAATATTTTTTAATTCTTCATAACTTGCTTTATATGTTTCGTAAAACGGCTGGTACTCTTCATGAATCTTTTGATCGGGTTCAATCACACGGTCAATTTGCACCATCTGCTCTACTGCTTTTGGAATATCTTCGTAAAATCCGGCTCCTACAGCGGCAAGTATAGCGCAGCCCAACAAAGGAGCATCTGGATTTTTGGTAAGTGTCAATGGTAAATTTGAAACATTTGCGTGTATTTGAAGCCACAATTCTGAGCGTGTTGCACCTCCGGAAACTACCACACTCTCCGGAAAAAATCCGTTAAAACGCATGGTCTCTAAAATCAACTCGCTGCCGAAAGCAACTCCTTCAATTGTTGCCCTAAAAAGATGCCCACGGTCATGTTTGAGGGTCAGTCCATGAAAAGCTCCACGAGACCTTGGATCGGTGTGTGGAGTCCGATTTCCCTGGAAATGTTCTTGTACTATCAGCCCCTCTGATCCGGGTGGAAGTTTCAAGGCTTCACGATTTAGCGCCTCATAGTCTGGTTCTCCAAACAAGTTCTTAAGCCAGTTAACGACTGATCCGGTTGATGTTTGACCGCCCTCCACTGTGTAAAGTCCTGGCAAAAGCGCATCTGCATAGGTACCCCAAATTCCAGTTCCATGAAAAGGTTTTTCGCTTAATCCAAGTTGTAGATGAGATGAGCCGGTAATGAAAGCAAGGCTCCCTGGTTTGACTACTCCGAGGCCGATCATGCCTATTTG
>JACNKY010000100.1 GCA_014381795.1 Pseudomonadota bacterium
ACCCGATTTCACAAGTCTACTGGACCAGTCCTTCCTTTAAAGACTGGTATCAAATAAAATCCAAAGCACAGTCCTGGTTCACAGAAGAGCTGGATGAACAACTCCTTTACCGTCACATCCGGCCTGTCAAGATTGAAGATAAACAATATTATTTAGAAGTCTTTTTCCCTGCCACGCCTCATATTTCAGGGGCAATCAACGAGATCATCGCACAAGATCAAAACACCCAATTTTTGACAGAATCTGAGGGTTTGGTGCGTGGATATTTTTTAATTATTTTTCTGTTGATGACTCTCTTCATTATTTTTGTTGCCACCTGGTTAGCCTTTTATCTGGCACGAGGTTTTGTACAGCCCATTGAAGATCTGGCTCTTGCCACTCAACGTGTATCAGAAGGAGAATTAGGTTTCCAGGTGGAACTTCGTGGTCCTCTGGATAAAGACTTTGCCCTCCTCATGCAGTCCTTTAATTCAATGAGCCGTGACCTGCTTGAACATCAGGTTGCACTGAATAAAACAACAAAAAATCTGCAGGAAAGCCATCAGACTCTGCAAAGCCAAATACGTTTTGTAGAACTTGTGCTAGAAAATATTACCACTGGTGTAATGTCACTTGATATGGACGGACATATTGAAATTTTGAACCACTCCGCTAAACAAATGCTACAGCTGAAATCCACTACAGAAGGCAGCAAACACTACAGGGAGGTGCTGGAAAAAGAATCTCTGGATATGTTTGAAGAAATGGTCCAACAAATTGAAACCGAAAAAGAACGTTCCATTTCCCGTAACCTGATTGTTCACAAAAAAGAAGGTCCGGTACAAGTCTCAGCAACACTTCTTCTGCTGCAAAACAGTGAGGGACAGCCCGCAGGTATGGTCTGTGTTTATAACAACATCACAGAAATTCAACGACTTCAACGTGCAAGAGCCTGGCGTGAAGTTGCCCGGCGTATTGCCCATGAAATAAAAAATCCTCTCACACCCATTCAACTTTCTGCAGAACGTATCCATCGTAAATATGCAGCAGAAGTTTCTGATAATGCTGCTTTAAAGCAGTCAACTCAAACTATCATCAATGAAGTTCAACAACTAAAACGGATGGTCAGTGAATTTTCAAACTTTGCCAAAATTCCAGAATCAAATCCACAGTTGAATGATCTCAACGAGATTATAAAGGAAGCTCTCCAACTTTATCACGAAAATACGCCTTCCAGAATTTCACTGAGCACTGATTTTAGCGAAGCTCTGCCTCAAATGCCTCTGGACGCTGAGCAAATCCGACGTGTTATAATTAATCTGGTTGACAATGCCATCAGTTCAATTGAGAAAAAAGGAACTCTTTCACGGATCTTTCGTCAAGGCGAAATTATTGTCCGTACCAGACACGTTCCGGATTTGAACATTATTTTTATCGATGTAGAAGATAACGGAACAGGGATTTCCGCAGAAATTTCCGACCAGCTTTTTGAACCATACACGACTACCAAAGAACATGGAACAGGGCTTGGTTTGACCATCGTCAGTCAAACTATTTCAGATCATAACGGTTTTACACGTTTCCGGAATCTTGATTCAGGTGGTGCTTGCTTTACGATTGAACTGCCTGTCACCTGAAAAACGCAGCTTAGCAATGCAAAATTTTCAACAGCTTATAAACATTCAAACGCAGGGCAAGGGTCTTCAGGAAATTACACGTCAAGTACAGCAAGTTGTGCAAGCCTCTAAAATTACTTGCGGACTTTGTAATTTGTTCGTCCGTCATACTTCAGCAAGTCTCGTTATTCAGGAAAACGCTGATCCGGACGTTCAAAGGGATCTGGAATATTTTTTCGGAAAGCTGGTTCCTGAAAACGATTTAGGATATACTCACACCATGGAAGGTCCGGATGATATGCCGTCCCACATCCGGAGCGCGTTGACCTGTACATCTGAACAGATTCCTCTTAGCGAAGGTCAGTTGCTTTTGGGCACCTGGCAGGGGATTTTTCTCTGGGAACACCGCACAAGTGGAAGTCTCAGAAACATTGTTGTGCATATTTCCGGAGACTGAAGCTTGAAATTAACTTGTGAATAATTTCCTACTGCACTAAAGTTCAACTATTTTTTTAACTGAAAACCAACTCTAAAAAAGAAACCTGATTTATACATGCAAACAAAATTTATCTTTATCACCGGAGGTGTAGTCTCCGGACTTGGAAAAGGAATTGCCGCTGCTTCTATAGGAGCACTACTGGAATCAAGAGGTTTGACAATCAGCCTGATGAAGTTGGATCCATACATAAATGTGGATGCAGGAACCATGAATCCTTTTCAACACGGTGAAGTTTTTGTCACCGTGGACGGAGCAGAAACTGATCTTGATTTAGGACATTATGAACGTTACACCAACGCCGTACTGACACGAAGACATAACCGTACCACCGGTCAAATATATGATGCTGTTATCCGTAAAGAACGTGCTGGTGATTATTTAGGGGCCACCGTGCAGGTCATTCCGCATGTGATTGATGAAATCAAAAATACAATTTCAGATGCCGCCCGATTAGCAGACACTGACGAAAATTCCGGAACAGCGAAAAATGTGGATATTTGTATTGTTGAAATAGGCGGAACAGTAGGTGATATTGAGTCATTGCCTTTCCTCGAAGCAATTCGGCAATACAGGCATGATCACGGTAAAGAAAATACTTTGTTTGTTCACTTGACTTTAATCGTCAAGACAACAGAAATGAAAACCAAACCCACCCAGCACAGTGTGGGTAAACTCAGGGAAATCGGAATTCAACCTGACATCCTCATCTGCCGTACCTCAGAAATGCTTCCCGATAAGGTGCGCAGCAAAATTTCCCTGTTTACCAATGTGCCGGAAAATTCTGTGGTGAATGGTCTTGACGTAGAATCGGTTTATGAAGCGCCGCTGATGTTTCATCATCAGGAACTGGATAACACAATCATGAGTTACCTGCAGATGTGGACAGGTAGTCCAAAACTGCAGCCTTGGATTGATTTGATTGAAAATTATAAAAATCCGCATGATAATGTGGATATTGCTTTTGTCGGTAAATATGTCGCAAATCGAGATTCGTATGAAAGCATCAACGAAGCACTTTTGCATGGAGGAATTGCAAACCGGCTGAAAGTCCAGCTGCACTATATTGATTCAGAATTGTTGACTGAGGAAAACGCAGTTCTGCAATTGGAAAATATGGATGGTATTTTGGTTGCTCCTGGCTTTGGAGAACGGGGAACTGAAGGAAAAATTGCTGCTATCAAAATTGCACGTACACAGCAGTTGCCGTTTTTTGGAATTTGCCTCGGTATGCAGATGGCGATCATAGAGTTTGCCCGGAATGTTGTTGGAATTGAAGGTGCTAATTCCGGCGAAAACCGGCCTGATCATCCGGAAAACGTGATTGACCTGATGCCTGAACAATCTGGACACGAAGAAACCGGCGGAACTATGCGTCTGGGTAGCCAAACTACAGTCCTGAAAGAAAGCAGCCTGATTGCGAAAATATATAATAAAACAACTATTTCTGAACGTCACCGGCATCGTTATGAAGTGATGAACGAATTTGTTCCACAGTTTGAAGAAGCAGGACTCAGCATTTCCGGAAAACATCCTGAAAGGGATTTAGTTGAAACGATAGAACTGCCTGAACATCCATGGTTTATCGGCTGTCAGTATCATCCGGAACTGCAGTCAAAACCACTAAAGCCGCATCCGCTTTTTTCTTCTTTTATAGAAGCGGCTTATGTAAAACGGCAGGCACGTCTCGGTCTCCGAGCGACTTAAGATGAAACAACTGACTCTTCTAATGTCTAAGCAGATAAGCTTTAAAATAATTAGCGCAGTTTTGCTTCTTCTCTGTTTTGTGGTAGCAGAACCTGTATGGAATAAGAGTCGAGTTAGCTTTGCTTCTCCTGCCAACTCTTTCAAAATCACCCGCAACACTCTCGATCACCTCCAGAGAGAAGGTTTTACCAAATCACTCACCGCCATGTTTGTCCCAATGCTGGACAAAATATATCAGAACCGTAAAGATTTTGTCGAGGCGTTCCCGATATTCTTGGGACCAAAACAACGTGAAACCATTATAGGTTATGCTTCAACTGAGCAGATAAAAATTCAGGCAGATGAATTCAGCAGTGATCTCAAGGAAAACGCTGCCGTCTTTCGCGGGAATGTCAAAGGAGTTATTCCACGGGAAAATATAGAGTTAACTACAGCAAAACTGCGGCTCGTTTCCGGAGCAAACAATGATTTTGAAAAATTGATCGGCGAAGGTGGAGTTCAGGTCAAGCAATGGGATCGGGAAGTGCGGTCAGATTATGCGGTTTTTACACAGGTTGATCTCGAAAAAACTAAAACTGTTGCCGATTCTACTGCTGCGAA
>JACNKY010000098.1 GCA_014381795.1 Pseudomonadota bacterium
TGTCGGTTTGATCAGGCCGCCCCTAGAACTACGAATCCGCCGGTAACGGTTTTGAGCATCAAATCACCAAGCTCTTCGAAAGCCACCGTAACATCTTTTTCAGTAATTATTTTTTGGAAAGGAGCAACCGGAACAGACAGTTTTTGCAGGAAGGTTTTTTCGCGTAGACGATTTTGAGAAATCCGCAGCAGTTGACTGCCTTGAGGCAGGTCCACTCTTTCCTCCAGCCAAGCAACTGCGTCCGCATTCACATTTTCGAATTCGTAGCTGACAACATCACAGGCATCTGCTAATTCCGCCAGTGCTTTAAAGTCATCGTAAGCTGCTGTTATCTGTGTGGCACCTGCAAGTGCTGCAGGACAGTTTGGAGCAGGATCAAGAACAATAAAACGGAAACCCATCGCATGACCCGCAAGCACCAGCATTTGTGCCAACTGACCTCCACCGAGAAGACCAATCATCGATCCTGGTAGCAACGGTTCCGGAACTGAAGTCATGGCAATTCTGCTTCAAGTACATATTTACGTATTTTTTCCCGCCGCCGAATCAAACGTCTGCGTAGTTCCGGATCTTGATTTGCAAGAATTTGTGCGGCAAGTAAGCCAGCATTGTGCGCACCTGCTCCTCCAATGGCCAGGGTAGCAACCGGAACTCCGCGGGGCATCTGCACAATTGACAACAAAGAATCCTGACCGCCCAGAGCAGATGTTTTTACTGGAACACCAAGTACCGGCAGCAATGTCTGTGCGGCTACCATTCCCGGAAGATGCGCAGCGCCTCCTGCACCGGCGATGATAATCTGCAGTCCCCGCTCTTCAGCCTGCGTCGCATAAGCAGCCATCCATTCCGGTGTACGGTGCGCAGAGACAACTCGTTTTTCATAACTAATGTTCAACTCATCCAGCACATCACAGCTTTCTTTCATTGTTTCCCAATCGGACGTGCTGCCCATGATGACTCCAACCAGAGCTGATTTTTCCTTTTTCTGTGCCATTTTTATTATTTGCTTATGAAATTACAAACCATAATATTCAGCCAAACGCTTAAATCCGGGACGTGAATTTTCGATGGTTTCAGCAGAACAGCAGAGTGAAATCCTAAAATGCCCCGGACCGCCAAAGCCAACTCCAGGGACTAGAAGTATATTCTCTTGCTGTGCACGTTTAACAAATGCTACATCATCCGGTTCAGGTGATTTGGGGAAAATGTAAAAAGCGCCCTGCGGTTTGATTGCTTCAAATCCCAACTCACTGATCATGGAGAATATTTTGTCACGTGATTTTTCATAAACCGAAATGTCAACTCGCGCGTTTCCAAGTAGAGGTAGAATTTTCTGCATCATTGCAGGTGCATTCACAAATCCGAGGATCCGGTTACACAGCACGAGGGCTTGAAGCAGTTCCGAGCGTTCAACTGCATCCGGATGAACCGCGATGTAACCTATTCTTTCACCGGCAAGGCCTAAATCCTTGGAGTGGGAATTGACTAAAATTGAATTTGGATAACTGAGAAAAACATTGCTGTTGGTTAATCCGTCAAAAACCAGATAACGGTAAATATCATCTGAAACGAGATAGATAGGATGACCGTATTCTTTCTCTTTACGCAGCAGTAACTCCGCTAATTCGTCTAGTGTCTGTTGTGAATAAACAGCACCGGTTGGGTTATTTGGACTATTCATGATTACAATCTTTGTCTGTTCACTCAAACTTGTTTCGATCGAATCGAGGTCAGGTTGAAATTCCGCAGTAGTTTGAGCCAGTGTCAGTCGTCCACCGTGATTTTGCACATAAGCTCCGTATTCTACAAAATACGGAGTCAAAGCCAGTACTTCATCTCCTGCTTCGAGCAGAGCTTTGAACACCACATTCAAACCACCACCGGCTCCAACACACATCACTACATCCTGACTGCTAAAAGGATGACCTGTTTCATCACGCATCACACCGGCAATGAACTCTCGTGTTTCTTCAAAACCTGCATTCGGCATATAACGGTGCATTCCATCTTCAGGATTATCCAGTAACAGACGCAATTGCTCATGCACTTGCTGAGGCGGTTCCAAGATGGGATTACCAAGTGAAAAATCAAACACATTTTCTGCACCATACTCTGCCTTGAGTCGAGCACCTGCTTCAAACATTTGACGAATCCATGAGCCTTTTTCCATGGATTCACGTATTGATTTTGAAATAGACATTATTTTTTTCCCTTTGAGTAAAGACTTCTCGTTAAAACCGGAAGACGAGATATTTTGGGATTCCTGCTAATACAGGAGTGACAGATAATGAGGGGACACTGCCAAGAGGTAAGAGGTCAGGAAAATAGATTCTTGATTGTTTCAACAAATTTATCACGTATTGGATTGCTTTCGTCTTCACAGCATTCGTCGAATTCTTTCAATAATTCTTTTTGCCTTGCAGTCAATTTGCTTGGAGTCTCCACGACAACCCGCACATGTAAATCTCCGCGTCCGCCACCTCGAAGATGTGCTATACCCTGGTTTTTCAGTCGAAAAATTTTGTGAGTTTGAGTGCCGGCAGGAATTTTTAATCTGGCTTTTCCTTCTAAAGTTGGCACCTCAAGATCGGTTCCAAGAGTCGCCTGAGAAAAACTGATCGGGACTTCGCAAAAGATATCTGCGCCATCACGTTCAAAAAGAGAATGATCCTTGACACGTAAAACTATGTATAGATCACCGCTTGATCCACCATTTGCACCGTGCTCACCTTCTCCGGTGAGTTTGATCTTTGATCCGGTAGCAACTCCGGCAGGAATGTTAACTCTAATACGTTTTGTTTTAGAAACGCGGGTGCGTCCATGACAGGTTTTACACGGATTTGAAATTGTTTTTCCGCGTCCACCACAACTGCTGCAGGTTGTAGCAACACTAAAAAATCCCTGTTGAACCCTTTGCTGTCCGGTTCCTCCACAGGATCCACATATTTTTATGTCCTTTTCGGACTCTGCCCCCAGACCGCTGCAGGAATCGCAGGTTTCCATGCGTGGGACATCAATTTCTTTCGACGAGCCAAAAACCGCCTCATCAAAGGAAATCTCCATATTATATTGTAAATCTGATCCGCGTTCACCACGTCCGGTTGAACTACCACCGGAACCGCTGAAGAACTCACTGAAAATATCTCCGAAAACATCTCCAAAACCATTTCCAGCTGAACCCCCCATTCCACTGCCCATACGTTCAGCGGCATGTCCGAACTGGTCATAACGTGAGCGTTTTTCCTGATCTCCGAGTGTCTCAAAAGCCTCAGAAGCTTCTTTGAATTTATCTTCTGCCTGCTTATCACCCTGATTACGGTCCGGATGAAATTTCATCGCGACCTTGCGGTACGCTTTTTTGAGTTCTTCTTTTGAAGCGTTGCGAGGCACACCCAACACTTCATAATAATCGCGTTTTGCCATGAAATTCCGTCAAGGGGTTACAGGTTCAAAATTGAAGGTTTTTATTTTAGTGTCTTTTCCTTTCAGCATGAGCCTGTTTTACTTTTTTACTTCTTCAAAATCTGCATCGACAATATCTTCATCATTTTTGCTTGATTTTTCATCACTGTCCTGAGCGTCTTCATTTCCTTGCTCAGCTGTAGCGCTCTGCTCCTCTGCCTGTTGACTGTATAACAATTCAGCCATTTTGTGAGAAGCCTGTGTCAATGCTTCAAGATCACTCTTGATTGCATCAAGGTCTTCTGTTTCCAAGCTCTTTTTGAGTTGTTCGCTGCACGCTTCAATTTTTGTTTTATCTTCTTCAGGCAACTTGTCCCCAAGTTCACTTACCGATTTTTCGGTACTGTAAATGAGCGTTTCTGCCTGGTTTTTAACTTCTACACCCTCACGTTTTACTTTATCTTCTTCAGCAAACTGTTCTGCATCATTAACCATTTTTTCGACTTCATCATCGGAAAGTCCGCCTGAAGACTCAATTTTTATGGCCTGCTCTTTTCCAGTACCTAAATCTTTGGCGCTGACATGGACGATCCCGTTTGCGTCAATATCAAATGTTACTTCAATTTGCGGTACACCGCGTGGTGCAGGTGGAATTCCGACCAGCTCAAAACGTCCAAGCGTTTTGTTGTCTGTTGACATCTCACGTTCACCCTGCAGAACATGAATGCTGACCGCAGGCTGATTGTCAGCTGCTGTAGAGAAGGTCTGGCTTTTACGAGTAGGTATGGTCGTGTTACGTTCGATTAATTTCGTCATCACACTGCCAAGAGTTTCAATACCAAGTGAGAGTGGAGTGACATCAAGAAGCAGGACGTCTTTCACATCACCTGTAAGAACACCACCCTGAATCGCCGCGCCGATAGCTACAACCTCATACGGATTAACACCTTTGTGAGGTTCTTTGCCAAAAAACTCT
>JACNKY010000267.1 GCA_014381795.1 Pseudomonadota bacterium
TGGTCTTATCTCATCATGTTTTGTTTGAAATTAAAATCTGTGTATTTCGAAATATTAAAGGATTTAGTGATAATCTATTAGATTGAATTAGTGACATTTTCCCATTAACTCATAATCTTACACTATTATAATAAGATGTTATAATTAATTTGTAAACACATGATGATTCGAATTCTGATTATGATTATGATAAGCCATCTGTCTGTTTTTCTTTTAGTGGAGAAATGTAATAAGAAGCAAGAGGCCTAACAATCTGATAAATGTCCGACTTATCTTCTCCAATATCATATGATACACGTAGAGAACAATTCTTCTCCAATATCATCTGATACACGTAGAGAACAATCGTTCATCTACTAACCAATCAGAGGAGACGAAAGAAGATAGATTGAAATGTGGATGTATGAAGGTTTCATTACTGTTTCACGCTATTTAGCTAACTTCTGCTGCCCAGATCAATAAATTTTCATGCTCTTCCGTCCTTGTTTTATTCAGTAATAATTTTATGTCTTCTTTCTTGAATTGAGTCGGCAGTCATTCTCTTTAAAGCCAAAGATTAATTGTGTCCCAATATTTGCATGTAAATAGAGCATTTATTTGCAAAAAACCTTGAAAATTTAATAAAGTTGAATTCTTTAGAACAGGAAAAATATTCAGGCAGTATTAGAATTGGCTGACATTATTCAGCTTATTGACAGATAGTTATTTATAAAATCATGAAAATACAATTATTTAGATAACAATTATGAAAATCCGTATATTTTTAATTGTGTTGATTCCAACTTTTTTGTTGAGCTCAACTTTCGGAATTTATTTTTTTGAGTACATCTTAACCGGTAGTGCTGAGAGCAAGTTCAGCTCATTATTCAACTCCCTCTGGTGGACAGTAGTAACTTTTACCACAGTCGGATATGGAGACATGGCACCTGTTACTATTTCGGGTCGGGTATTTACTTTCCTGGTAATGGCGGCAGGTTTAATTAATTTTTCAATTGTTGTGTCTATGGTGACAGACAAATTCCAGCAGTTTCGATCTGGACGTGACCGCGGTCTTGATTCATTGAAAATGAAAGGGCATATACTTATATGTTCTGATGATCCTACCTGGATGCTCGAAATAATTTCTCAAAATCAACAATATGTAAAGGAAGATAAGATTGCGCTGATATCTCCGACAGTTGAACATCCACTTATCGCAACTTCTTATAACAAAATTAAATGGGTTACCGGAGATTCTTTTGATCTGAATGTTTTACGGAAAGCAGCGACCGCAAAAGCGAAAGTTGCTTATGTTAATTTTAAGGATAACAGTTACGCCCTGATGACAGTCCTGCAGTTGGAGACGTTAAGTGATGGCAGGATAGTTACCCAAGCACAGTACGTTGGCCGTGAGTTCAGAAAATATTTTGAAGATGTAGGCTGTGACCATGCACTGGATCCATATGATCTTTATGTTCCATTGATGCTGTTAGCCTTTCATTCTCAGGGAGCACCTGAATGGATCAAAGAATTGATCAACGGCTCACATGGACACCTCATTGCTGCGAGAAAACCGGATCCCGCAAACATAGGCGGTACCTGGCTGGAACTAATCAAAAAGAAAAAACAGAAGCAGGGCATAATGCCTCTTGCTGTATTGATCAATGAAGTGGTAATGATTAACCCGGATGCGTCATTCGAAATACCGAAAAGCTGTTTAATAATGCAGATTGAAACTCCTCCAGACAGGCCAAAAGGTGATCTGGAAGAGCACGCGATCGAAGTGATAGGCATGGATGAAATTGGACTTGACGGTCACATTTTGATAAGTTCTGACAATCTTGTGTTCATTAATCGCTGTTTGCTGGAAATGAGTCAAAGAAATCAGCCGGAGAAAATTGTCGTGCTATCCGAAATCTCTGTTATAGATGAACTGCCCGATAATCTGGATGTTGAGTGGATAGAAGGAAACTCAAACTCAGAAAAATTATTTAAACAGGCTCGTGCAACTGAGGCTAAAGTTGCATTTATTGATCATGCCGATGATGGACAGAACCTCATGTCTGTACTGAGATTGGAAGAGGCAACTGATGGAGAGGTTTTTACAGTAGCAACCTATCACAAGGAAGACTTTGATCAACAACTCTTTAAAGTTGGTTGTGATTACTGTCTTGATCCGGAAGAGTTGATTTCTCCAATACTTTCCCAGTCTGCTTTAAATCCAGGACTAGGTACTTTGATTGAAGAAATTATTTTAGAGGAATCTACTACCCAGAGTCTCCATGTACGTAAGTTAAATCAGGAATCGGAAAGTAAAAGTTGGCTTTCTACAATTATTGAATTGAAGGAAAATGAAAATGAACTTTTAGTTGGATTGATCCGTAGTCAGACAAATAAACTGTTGGTTAATCCACATCCTGAACTTCTGGTAAATCCGGGTGATCGCCTGGTTTTTATTGCTCCTGTAAAATCAGCTGCGCTGCAAAACGGTTTTGAAGAGGATTATATCGATGAGACGGACCATCCACAAGTGGATGTTAAACCATCCGCAGAGGCAGAGAAACTGTTCCGGAAGGGGCTGAAGTTGATCGAACATGAAGATGATCATGAAGAAGCATATCATTGCTTCCATCAAGCAGCAATCCTACATCATACCAGAGCAAAATATAATCTTGGTCTGATGAATTTCAATGGAAAAGGTGTAGAGCGGAATTTAGATGAATCATATCATTGGTTCCAGGAAGCAGCAAAATACGGAAGTGAGAATGCCCGTAAAGCACTTAAAAGCACTAGAGTTTTGCGGAAAATCCGAATGAACACCGCTGAGCATGAAACACCGGAGTTTGACATGGAACTGGTGGGTCGAATGACAGCTGAGCAATTGTTTTAGTTCGCGAGTGCAGTGGTAGGGATGGTTATGGTGGATGAACATATAGATCTGCATGAACGTTCATTCCTGCACTCCGCTATTCGTCTGGTTAAGGATAATAAGAAGATTCAGGAACTGGAGGAATATATTCTACGCTGGCAGGCTCCACCACTTGCGGAAATTAAATTCAGCAAAAAAGATAAAGAGCATATACTTGAAAGCTTGCTCAATATTGCTACTGTTGACAGAAGTTTTGATGAGAGAGAAGAACAATTTCTCTTTGAAATTGCTACTGCTATAGATGTTTCCAAAGAAGTAATTGAAAATCTTATCAAGCTCGGGCACAAGCGTATTGAACAGTTTCGAGCAAATCAACTGCGCGCGCCTAATGTAAGAGCTAGATTCTGAGCTTGTCTAATACTTATAACACAAAAATACTAAACCGAACTAAGCTTAGACAAGTTTGAATATCTCTCCCAAACCATCCTTAATAGAACGGGTATCCTTCCAGTGACTGCTGCCTTCTTCCACAAATGATTCAGTAGTCGGCTTGTCTATTTCTGCCGTAAAGACATCTCTGAAGGTTTTTGAGGCAAGGTGATCAGTCTGAATAACGTAGCGTACACCACTCTCGTAGAGTTTTAAAGAATCCTCATGAGATGCAGTAACCGCTAAAACAGGCAGATTAGGAGCAGTCTGCTTGATGAAGCTCGCAAGTTCTACATCCGCGTCAACGTCACTGCCGGTACAGGAAATTATAACTTTTGCCTCACTCAGTTTGTATTCTTTCCACACATTAGGATCTGAAGGATCGGCATAAACCGGATCAATATTGGAATCCTTACGTGCCTCAAAATACTTGATTATTTCCGGATCTATGTCGATCAATAAAACACGTTCACCTTTAGGTTCATAAAGCTCACCAATTGCCTGGGCAACTTCGTTAAATCCAAGTAGAACCACATGATTTTTGAGGACTACCTGGTCCTGATTCTCTAATTCAGCAGCTGAAGTATCACGGTTCAGGAAGCCGACAAGGCCTTTGAAAGTATTATAGAGTCCTGGCTGAATTGCATGCCCAATTGCGGAGAAAAAGAGTGAAAGAAGAATAACCGCAATAACAATCGCAAAAAGACGATCATTGAATACATTTGCTTTCCACGCCAATAAGGCAACTATGATCGAAATTTCTGAAGACTGATTTAAGGTTGTGCCGATTAGAAAAGCGGTACGCCCTTTGAGCTTTGCCGCATATCCGGTGAGGATTAAAAAAACCGGTTTGATCAAAACTACCAAAAGCAGCAATGGAATAATTGCTCCTAGGTTATTGCTGAAGTTAGATGATTGCACTGTTGCCATTTCTACACCAAGCGTCAGGAAAAACAAGGCTCCTCCAAATGATTTCAGGGGACCTACTTTGTCCTCAATATCAAGTCTATAAGGCAGGGTTCCTACAGAAATTCCGGCAAAGAAAGCTCCTGCTTCCGGAGATATCCCAATGTATCCACAAATTGCCGCAATACC
>JACNKY010000097.1 GCA_014381795.1 Pseudomonadota bacterium
TGGGTACATGGATAGGAGTTTGCATGTAGATAGCTTAATACAACCGGTTTACTCTTAATTCGTGGGAATCGTGTGGGTTGTTAACCCACTTTGGCGCGGATCATTCGTCTCGTTGAAAATGCTCACCTCGAGAAGGCGCCGGTCGACCGTTTGGCTGATCAAGTAGCGGGAATTTTTGTTCCGGTGGTTTTAGTAATTGCGGCTTTGACCGGATTTTTCTGGTGGTATTCCGGTGCATCCGCAAATGAAATTTTAAGTTATACGGTCGCGGTTCTGGTGATTGCCTGTCCCTGTGCTTTGGGCTTGGCAACGCCGATCGCGATTATGGTTGGTACAGGAACAGGAGCGCAGCACGGAATTTTATTCCGGAATGCTCCAGCACTTGAAGCCGCGCATGGGCTGGACACAATCATTATGGATAAAACTGGAACTCTCACCGAAGGTCGACCAAAAGTTACACAAATTCTGACAGTTGATGCAGATAGTTCCACGTTTGCTGAAGCAGAGGTCTTGCGTTTTGCTGCGGCGGTAGAGCAGGGTTCGGAACATCCGCTTGGCAGAGCTGTGGTTGCCGAAGCGGAAAAGCAAAATCTGACAGCGAACCTGACAGCGAACCTGACATTACCGGAGATTTCAGGTTTTGAAGCAAAAACCGGATTTGGTGTAAAAGCAGTTTGCAATGGAAATTTGATTTTAGTCGGCAATCCGGCTTTGATGCATGCAGAAAATGTTTTTTCCGAAGTGCCGGAAAATTTGGAGAAACAGATTTTTTCGGGAAGCACTCCAATTTACGTGGCTGTTGATGGCAGATTAATCGGTGTAATTTGTCTGGCAGACGAGGCTCGTCCAGAAAGCAAAGCAGCCGTCCGTAAATTTCAGGAATTAGGTTTGGAGCTTGTGATGTTGACAGGAGATCAGCAAAGTTCTGCAGAAGCAGTGGCTGTAAAAACGGGGATTGCAAAATTTCATGCCGGAGTTCTTCCTGAAGAGAAAGCGGAAATTGTAAAACAATATCAGGCTCAAGGTGCTCGTGTGGGTATGATCGGCGATGGAATTAACGACGCACCGGCGTTAGCGCAGGCGGATGTCGGAATCGCGATGGGTTCCGGAAGCGATGTGGCGATGGAAACCTCGGATGTTGTGTTGATGAAAAACGATTTGCGGCACGTTTCCGATGCGTTAATGCTCAGTCGGGCGACTTTGCGGAATATTCGCCAAAATCTGTTTTGGGCATTTGGATACAACGTAATCGGAATTCCGATCGCGGCTGGACTGCTCGTACCTTTAGGAGGCCCGGCTTTGCATCCTATGCTCGCTGCAGGAGCAATGGCGTTTAGTTCAGTTTCTGTAGTGATGAATTCTTTGCGCTTGCGAGGTTTTTCATTTTTTAAAAGTTGACTTAAAGCTAAAAAGTCGATCAGTTTTGCCGTTTTCAATAATTCTTCATTGTCATTCCCCTAGGCACGGAACGGCGTTCCCTTCGCTAGAATATTCTGGAAAAATTGTGAATACTTCATTGTCATTTAAACAAATGTGGGAATCCAGGGAGACTACTTGAATACTAGTTCTCAAACTTTGTGGAGGACTTAATCCCAGCTCAAATCCTTGCTGATAAACAGAAATTTGTTTTCAGAAAATCCAATTTATATTTGCAATATAAATATTGTGTCTTTTATCTGTTGTCAATATATGAGATAATAAACAGGTACTGAAAAAGAAAGTTTTGCGGTTTAAAAAAATTGTCAGTAAAAATTCAAATTTGATGAACACTTAGAAATTGATAAAACAGTGTCATTGCTTAAGAATCAAGAAATATTGTACTTGCAAAACTTATTAAATATTTCCCCAAAACATGCTAAGAGCATGCACCCGAACTACTTCTGGATATTTTTAATTCCCGGACTACTGATTTAGCTGTTGGCTGGATTTCAGAAATTATTCAAGACCGTCTATTAGGCAATTCAATTTAAATACCCCACACCAAAACGATTATAATGACAAGTACATTCAGTGGATATGAACTCAAACCGGCACTCCATAAAGCATTAGACGAAGTTGGTTATGAAACTCCTACCCCAATTCAGGAGCAAACTATTCCATTAATGTTGGAAAAGAAAGACGTATTGGGACAGGCACAAACCGGTACGGGTAAAACAGCGGCTTTTGCTCTGCCCTTGCTTTCCAACTTAAATTTACGGCAAAAAGACCCTCAGGTTCTGGTCCTTGCGCCTACTCGAGAGTTGGCGATTCAGGTCGCAGAAGCCTTTAAGAAATATGCATCTCATATGAAAAGTTTTCATGTGCTGCCGATTTACGGGGGTCAGGATTATAGTGGGCAAATACGAGGTTTGAAACGTGGAGCACATGTAGTGGTTGGAACTCCAGGACGTGTGATGGATCACATGCGCCGCTGTACTTTGAAACTTGATAAGCTCACCACACTTGTGCTGGATGAAGCAGATGAAATGCTGCGGATGGGATTTATTGATGACGTTGAGTGGATTCTTGAGCAAACACCTAAGGAAAGACAAATTGCGCTTTTTTCGGCTACTATGCCGCAGCAGATAAGACGGATTGCGACGCGATATTTGAAAGACCCTGTACAAATTATCATCAAGGATAAAACCACCACGGCCCCTACGATCCGTCAACGTTTCTGGCCTGTGAGCGGGATGCATAAACTGGATGCGCTGACGCGTATCCTGGAAGCAGAACCATTTGAGGCGATACTTATTTTTGTCCGCACAAAAACAGCTACGGTAGAATTGTCTTCAAAACTTGAGGCACGCGGATATGCTTCCACTCCATTAAATGGTGATATAAAACAAAATCAGCGCGAACGTTCGATCGAGAGATTGAAAAGCGGTAAATTGGATATTCTGGTTGCCACTGACGTTGCGGCACGTGGACTGGACGTTGAGCGTATTACCCATGTGATAAATTACGATATTCCTCATGATACAGAAGGTTATGTCCATCGGATCGGTCGTACTGGTCGTGCCGGTCGTCAAGGCGACGCTATTTTATTTGTTGCTCCACGTGAAAAAAGAATGCTGCACGCAATTGAAAGAGCAACAAACCAGAAGATCGAACTCATGGAACTTCCTTCTACCGAATTAATTAATGATCAACGCATAGCAAAATTCAAACAGCGCATTACTGATACTTTGGCTAAGGAAGAATTGAGTCTGTTTTATAAGATGATTGAACAATATCAACAGGAACATGATGTGCCAACTTTGGAAGTCGCAGGCGCATTAGCCCATCTTTTACAAGGCGACACATCTTTTATGCTGCAGGCAAAACCTCAACGACTTAAAGATGTTGAAAATTGGCAAGACGATGAAGAGAAACCACGAAGAGGTCGTGGAGCTGATAGATGTAAAGAGCGTGGAAAAGATCGCGGTAGAGAACGTGGCAGTGAGCGCGACAAAGGACATGGAAAAGAGAGTGGAAAAGATCGCGGTAGAGAGCGTGGCAGGGAGCGTGACAAAGGACGTGGAAAAGACCAGGATAGAGGCCCTAGAAAGGAACAACCGCTGGAAGAGGGCATGGAACGTTTCCGTCTTGAAGTCGGTCACAATCATGAAGTACAACCAAACAACATTGTTGGTGCAATTGCAAATGAGGCCGGACTTGACAGTCAGCACATAGGACGCATCAATATTTATGATGACTACAGCGTAATTGATTTACCTGAGGGTATGCCAAAAGACGTTTTCAGTGATTTGAAAAAAGTTTGGGTGGCAGGCAAGCAGTTAAATATCTCGTTGTTAAAAAATGAAAAGAAGTCAGGAAGTTCAAGTCCGCGTGAAAGAGAAAGCAGTAAAGGAAAAAGCGACAGCAAAAGTTTTTCAGCTCCTAAAGCAGGTCGTAAAAAGAAGATGAGTAGAAAATAAGAATCGCAGATTTTCTCCTGGAATTCTTTCATTTCCGTAAAGTTGATTTAGCTGACTGGTTGCTTCTGATCTCCCTCCTCTCTGAATATTTCCCTAAAACTAACTTCATTCTTCTCTGGATTTGCTATAGAATAAATTTCCATCTTTAAATTTTTTTCTGCTGTAATTTTGTTTTTTTAATTTACTGACAGTTAACATGAACCCACTTTCGTATTTAAACAACGCTGATATCGGCGCATTTGAAGGTCTTTATCAACAATATCAGCAAGACCCTCAATCTGTTGATCCTGAGTGGCGTAATTTTTTTGAAGGTTTCGAATTTTCAAAGACAGATTATCCACAAACTACCTCAAAAACCCCCACAGAAAGTCCTCCGGAAGATTTCGTACCGGAACAGTTCCAAAAAGAACTTGCCGTCAGTAATATGATCGGTGCTTATCGACAGCGTGGCCACATGG
>JACNKY010000359.1 GCA_014381795.1 Pseudomonadota bacterium
TTCTAGACTAGCGTGCCTGCCCGCAATTGCAAATAAAATGTTCCTTTTAAGTTCACTAGGCTTTTTTACTGAAAACTCAGTTGCCTCAACATTTGTTTCGGCAATTTGTTGTCCAGAAGCAGTATCATAAATGCTGAAATTTACAACTGTGCTGACTCGATAAAATGCACCATGCTGTTTGTTGCTGGGCCCGTAATTCATTCCTATTATCACAAGGACGTCAGCATTATAATTCAACGCGAGCGCAATCAGGCTGTCCACGGAGCGTCCTACTATATTCTCTTGTTCCAGAGAACGATAGACTTGTCTCTGCGTTTCTTCACTAAACGTCCAGAAACTCTGCTCTGCAAATGATTGCTGAACGACAACAAGTGCAGATGTTACAGCCATATTTTCACGAGGAACCGCTTCAGGCGCTCTGTTGTGGTAAATCACTAACAGTCGTTTCTTTTTCAATCTTTTCTGCAGAATACGTAATGCTTCCAGTTTTTGTCGAATCTTTACATCATCAACATTGGCGGTTATTATTATTTCATACAAATTTTTTTTAAAATTATGTTCCGAGCGGAGTACTTCGTAATCGATGATATATTTACTGTTAAACCTGTAGATTTGATTTTTAATTACTTCGTAATTGTAGTTAATTGTTTTTACATCCAGCAAATTTCCCATAGTTTTTTTTAGGGCTTCATGCAGAACATTTTTTAATGCCTGTTCCTTTGCGTGATTTATATCAGCGTTGTATATTTTAGCAGAAGAATTGACGATTACTTCTTCCGCCTGCAAAGTCAGACAAAAGAGTAAGGCCGGAATCAGTAGTATTAAATGCAATTTCATACAAAATGAACTGAAAGCTAAGGGCATAGAAGTTTTAAAAAATTATCTGACAATATTAAACTAATAAACTTAATTGTCTTCAGTTTTCAAACAAGATTAAGCAGGTTATCAGTTTTTTGGCTGCAGCAAAGCACCATCAGGTGGGTTGAGTTTTCCGGCGGATTCAACTGAGCGGTCCATCAATTCATCGAGGGGATTGTAATCTCCTTTTAGATGTTGTAGATCAGTCCATGCCTGGGAATATTTTGCATGAGGATTGTATGCGTTGGCTTGAGCAAAGTGATATTCCGCCAGCCCCAGTTCACTTCGTAACTGGTAGACCACACCCAGGTTGTAGTGAGATGTTGCCAAATTCAAACGGTCGATGTTTTGGGTTACGCGCGCATGTGATTTTATAATTTGCGCATAACGTTTAAAGTCCTGATTTGGAATCAGCCCCAAAAGAATGATATTTATTTCATCCTGATCAAACGATTTTTCGTGAACTTCCAATAAAGGCTGTAAAGTTGTGTGTGGCAAACCTGCTCTTTTGAGGCGTGAAAAAACTTGATTGGTGAAAAAAAAGCGTGTTGATTCCGGATAGGTCCTCGGTTCAAAAAGCACATAATTCCAGCCTTTCAGAGCAAGGTCGTAGCGCATGCCGCTGGCAAAATGATTTGAACGGACAATTCGGGGGTGACCGAAATCCAGTATGCCAAATGTCCATGGTACTGGACTGGATCCTTTTTCTAAAGCAAAGATACGTTCTTGCGGCTCAGGGTTGATACGGTCTAGAAATTTTTGCATTAGCAGTTGAGCAAGACGTGCCATCTCATCTAAGGCATCCGGAATCAGCAGAATGTTTTCTTCACCTCTGTAACTTTGCTTCAGGCTGGCATTTTCAGGATTTAAGTAGAGAATTTTGTCTCCGGGAGCACTGATGATTTTAAATGAGATTTCTAAATCCAGTGTGCGATTAATCAAGCGTTCCGGATAAGATTTTTCGACAAATTCAAATACACTCTTAATAGTGTTGAGTCCTGCAGGATTGTCCTGCAGAACCTTGTGTTCGATCAAAGCTATGTGTGTCTGTTGTTCGATTGTTTCTGTATCATGTACTTCATAACGACTTACTTCGACGGAAAGTACCCCTGCATTAGGATTCTCTTTTTCTGGAAATACTGCTAGAGATTTCAGCAGCGGTTGCTGGCTAATTACATGAGTTAATATTTTGCTGAACAAGATTGACTGTTCACCCTTAAATTTATCAACGTAAATATAATTTATGTCAGTCAGTGCTTTATCTGAGGGAGGAGTTTGATAAAAAATTTGATTAACTGCACATCCGGAGAAAAGTAGAAAAACGACTAACAGAGATGCAATTAAGGAGAAACGGAAATAATACGTTTTCGTGGAATTATGCAGGAACCTCATTTTATTCAGAGGTGATATCGTTGACCGTGTTTTGCAAATTTTTACTCTGGTCAATTGTCCAAGTGTCCAACACTGCATCGTCATCGAGGTTGCCTTTAGCAGTTGCGGTGAAGGAAGTACTGTTACCAGTGAGGGTGATATCATAGCGTGCGCTCCCTCCGGATTCCAGTTGTACATCCAGTTTACTGAGTGTATCTGCGTATGTTTGATTGGTAGCGAAATAGATCTTTTGTGCAGTGAAAATTGCGCTGAGATTGACTTTAGCCTCAGTTTGTTTTGCACGCTGCAGATATGCTTCCAAACTTGGATAAGCAAGTGTGGCCAGAATGCCGATGATCACTACCACGATCATCACCTCCAGCAAACTAAATCCGCTGCGTAATTTGCATATCCTGGATTTTATGCAAAAAGTATGGCCATTATTTATCACCTTCCTCCAAAAGAGAAATATAAGAAGCCTCCTGAATATTTACTGAACTTGGGCCTGTTTTAATTATTGTACAGTTGATTAATCCCAAATACCTATGTCGTCCTTTGTTTTTTAATGCTAAGACCTAGAGCAGTGCCAGAATGGACAACGAGGCAAGCTCCAAAATACGATCCGGAAAAATACCAAGATAGAGTACTGCTACTGCCGTTCCGAGTAAACCTGTCATGGCAAATCCGGAGGTGTTGCCTGAAACCATAGCACCTTCTGGAAGAGCACCTTCACGCAGATACATGAACATTATAACACGCAAATAGTAATAAACTGAGAGGGCGCTGTTGAGTATCCCAATCACAGTCAGCCAGATCCAGCCTTCCTGAAGGGCGGCGCTGAAGATTTGAAATTTTCCAATGAATCCTCCGGTTAGCGGTAGACCGACCAGCGAAAAAATAAATAAACTCATCAGCAGTGCAAGCGTCGGATTCCGTTTACCGTAACCGGCTAAATCATCAAAAGTTCTGGGTACACGTCCTGCATCCCTGATGGTTAAAATTCCAAAAGCACCTGTACCCATCAAGGCATACGCACAGGAATAAAAAATTACACCACTGATGGCAGAGGTGCTTCCCACTACAACTGCAACCAGCACATAACCCGCATGAGCAATCGAGGAATAAGCCAGCATTCGTTTGACTTCGTTTTGACGCAAAGCCATCACGTTACCTACGGTCATGGTCAGCACTGCAAGGAGCCACAGGATGTTTTCCCAGTTTGCTCCCTCAAGAGGGATTCCGGTCATTAAAACACGAATGAACACTGCAAAACCTGCAGCTTTCGCTGCTCCGGAAAGGAAGCCAGTAACCGGAGTAGGCGCACCTGTATACACATCAGGTGTCCACATATGAAACGGTACGATAGCGATTTTGAAACTCATTGCCACAACTACAAGCGCCATTCCGACAATGACGAGCGGATTTCCGGAACCGTTCTGTTGAATTTCACTAATGATCGTCGGTAGTAAAGTACTTCCGGTTGCGCCGTAAAGTAAAGAAATTCCGTAAAGTAAAAAACCTGTGGAAAAGGCTCCCAGCAGTAAATATTTAAGTGCAGCCTCATTGGCCTCAGCAACCTTGCGTTTCATGCCGACCAGGATGTAGCTGGAAATGGACATTACTTCGAGCCCAATGAAAATTACCAGCAAATCAAGTCCCGAAGTCATAAACATCATTCCGGAAACAGCTGTCAGGAGCAGTACGTAATACTCTCCAAAATTCATTTCATTTTCCGCGATATAATGCCTTGAAACAAAGACTGTCAGGATGGCGACACTCATATAGATAAATTCAAAGAGGATCGAAAAATCATCCGCGACAACTGTTCCGTAAAATCCTGTGATGTCCTTCCCATGTAACTGTGTTTCTGCTAACATTGCCAAAAGTAAACCGATGATCGTGGTTACTGCTAGGGTCAAGGATCTGTTATTTTTAGCGGCAAAAAGATCAACCAGCAAAACAGTGAAGGCCGTCAGCAGCACTATTATTTCAGGAATAATCGGAGTTAAATCAGTTAAGCTAATGAATTCCATTTTACTCACTCAGGAATTATCCTCTCCGTTATTG
>JACNKY010000353.1 GCA_014381795.1 Pseudomonadota bacterium
GCGCTAAAGTCTCTTGACGAAGCTCAAAGCAGTCTTTCTGCAAGTCAAACTGAAAATGGAGCTGAAACTGTACTGACGTGTTCCGGAGAAAAAACGTTATCCTCACTTTTGGCTGGACCTTCTGTATGTGATTGGATTTCTGCAAAAGACAATGATTCAAATGAAAATCAGCATTTTAGCGCAAAAAATGTTGATCATCCTTTTATGCTAGCTGCAGCAGTTGGCTCTTTTAATTCCAGAAGTTGGGAGATTTCCTGGCATGATTCTAGGGGTACTCTCTATGCTGTTTTGACAGCTGAGCATGGTAACTGGAAAACCTCATGGGACTCTGCAGATATTTCTCTTATGTCCGGTGCAGCGGATGTGACAATTAGATCTGTGGAGAGAAGTTTTTTCAATGCTGATAAATGGAATGGAAAAAAAAGTTACTCTGAGAAAAACAGGGAACGTGTTCTGGAAACAGGAGTTCAAGTCTACGAAGCGTGGCCGATTATCCATTCTTTTTTTTCACGCTGTCTTGTTCCTTCCACAGATGAGTCTCGCAAGTCAGGTGCTGGTGCAGGTTTAGTGGAGACGGACTAAAAACATAAGTACGATAAATCACTACTTTAAACTCTAAGTTCTTTACTGTAGTATATGCATTAGTTAATATTGATGATCTGCAAAAAATCATCAATACGTGTCATTTTAAAAGAAACAGCAAATATCTCATAAGCTACAGTACTGCTATAATAAATAATTATAGCTGAAGTAGAGTTGAGAAAGCACCATTACAGGCTATAGTTATTATTATTTCCAGATTGCTCTAAGGTACTGGCTAGAATTGAGTGTTTATGCAGTAGCATCATGCTTGTATGGGTTGAGTATTTTGCTGTTTTTCTTCAAACCCTCTGTAAATTTCATTAAAACATTTTTCAAAATCATATGTCTAATAAATACTATTATTCCTGGAAGGAATGCCTGATCGATATTCAGAAAATTGCACGTCAAGTTTCTCTATCTGATTTTAAACCGGATGTTATCGTAGGTGTTTCAAGAGGCGGGCTTGTTCCTGCAGTTGCATTGAGTCACTGGTTTCAGTTACCAATGGTACCAATCCAAACAGCCTTACGTGATTTTCCAAACTGGGTTACTTATACACCTGAGCAGAAGCACAAAAATGTGCTGATTGTGGATGATGTTTGTGATGGCGGAGAAACCTTTCACAAGATTAATGACGAAATTAAAGAATTTTGCGACGTTCCTAAATTTGCTTCTTTGTGGTGGAATAACGAATGTAACTTTACACCACATTTTTTTGCGAGAGAAGTTGCAAAAGATAGTGAAAATCTCTGGATTCATTTTCCTTGGGAATTTGAAAACACTCAGGAATACATAACGGATTAAAAATGCATATAGAAAACGAAGTAAAATACGATTTTTCAGACGTTCTCATTAAACCGAAACGTAGTTATTATACTTCTCGAAAAGAGGTTGATTTAGAAAGGAAGTTTAACTTCAAGTGGTCCAATCTTTCTTGGAAAGGAATCCCTGTAGTTGCGTCAAACATGGATACAGTTGGTACAATTGATTCTGCAAAAATATTAAGCAAACATAACACACTGACATGTCTGCATAAATTTCATACAGCGGAAGAGTTGATCAAAATTCCTAACAGCATCAAGAAAAATATTGCAATTACAATTGGCATCGCGGAAGGTTTGCAGATACTGCACGAACTGGGAGATGAAATAAAACATTTTAATTTTATCTGCATCGATGTTGCTAATGGTTACACGGAACAGTTTTCAGATTTTATTAAGCAGGTGCGTAGCGAGTTTGAGGATAAAATTATTATTGCCGGAAATGTTTGTACTCCTGAAATGACGGAACAGCTGATTTTGTCTGGTGCTGATATAGTTAAAGTCGGTATTGGAGGAGGATCGGCATGTCTTACCAGAAATGTTGCAGGCGTTGGGATTCCTCAGTTGAGTGCAGTTATAGACTGCTCAGATGCCGCACATGGGATTGGCGGGATGGTTATGTCTGACGGTGGATGTACTTGTTCAGGTGACATCAGTAAAGCCTTTGGCGCAAATGCAGATTTCGTGATGCTGGGTGGATTATTAGCGGGGCATGATGAAAACAGCGGGAAAATTACGGAAAACAAAAGTACTGGTGAAAAAACTGTTGAATTTTATGGCATGGCCAGTAGTACTGCACTTGATAAATATTACAGTGACAAAAAGGGTAAAAATTATAAAGCGAGTGAAGGTAAACTGGTTAAAATTCCTTACAAGGGTGCTTTGGAGGATACGTTGCTTGATCTATTGGGCGGTGTCAGGAGTACCTGCACTTATATAGGTGCCAAAAAAATAAAGGACATTTCAAAATGTACAACCTTTGTCTGCGTGAAAAACCAGTTGAATAACATTTTTGTTTAATACTATATATTGCGAGGATTATTCATGGAACAACTTATCTCAATTCAAAACGGCGAAAAACAAGCCTCAATTTTTTCTGCAGCTGAAATGGAAAACCGTCTGGCCGGGTTGCGGTCTTTGATGGAAATAGAAAATGTGGATGCGGTATATTTTACTTCCATCCATAATATCAACTATTACAATCACTTTGTTTACTGCTCATTTGGACGTCCGTATGGTCTGGTGGTTACTCATGACAAGCTAAAATCAATCACTGCGAATATTGATGGAGGGCAACCATGGCGGCGTGGTTTTGGTGATAATATTATTTTTACTGATTGGGAACGCGACAATTATTTCAGGGCCGCAAAGCAGGAAATGCAGGGGGAAGTCCGCATTGGTGTTGAGTATGATCACATCAATCTGGAAAATTTAAACAAACTAAAGGCCGCACTGCCTGACGCAGAGATTGTTGACATTTCAAAAATGACCATGCGACAGCGGATGATAAAATCAGCTGAAGAAATAGAATTAATTCGCAACGGGGCTCAAGTCGGAGATATTGGAGGAGCTGCATGTGTGGAAGCAATCGCTGAAGGAGTTCCGGAACATGAAGTTGCTCTGCATTCCACCCAGACGATGGTCCGTGAAATTGCGAAACGTTATCCGGAAAGTGATATTATGGATACCTGGACCTGGTTTCAGTCCGGAATTAATACAGATGGTGCTCACAATCCCGTCAGTACACGTAAAATCCAAAAGGGTGACATTCTCAGTCTAAATTGTTTCCCAATGATTGGTGGCTATTACACTGCTTTGGAAAGGACTTTATTTTTTGATCATGCTTCAGAACGTCATCTTGAAATTTGGGAGGCTAATGTTGAGGTACACCGCAGGGGGTTGGAATTGATCAAACCAGGAGTTCGTTGTTGTGATATCGCCGGTGAATTGAATGAGATTTTTATCAAACATGATTTGCTCCAGTACCGCACCTTTGGTTACGGACACTCTTTCGGGACCCTTTCCCACTATTACGGGCGTGAAGCAGGACTGGAATTGCGTGAGGATATTGAAACTGTGCTGGAACCGAATATGGTTGTCTCAATTGAACCAATGGTGATGCTTCCGGAAACTCTGCCTGGTGCTGGAGGTTACCGTGAACATGATATTCTTGTTGTGAAAGAAGACGGGGCGGAAAATATCACTAAATTCCCTTTTGGACCGGAACACAATATTATCAGCTAATAAGCTTCTATTATTAACTAAGCTAAAGTCTTACCTTGAGCGAGGTTCTTGACCCGATCCCATGAGTCTGTAGTTTGCCATGAGAGGATTGCACTGAATCTGTCAAAGTTGACTTGAAGGGGGTGGGAATTGTAGGTTTTCTAGAGAAACTGAGCTAAAGACTTACCGCTGACAGTTATAGTCGCGTGCTCGTCCGTAGTTACTGTTTCAGCGTCATGTGCTGTATGCGTTGCCTCTGTTGGGTTACTTCTCAATGCCTCAGGACGTTCCTTCCAAAAAGTAAGAGTCAGATAAAAACCTGTCATTCCGCCCATCATCAAAATACCAGCGACTACAACTTTGGAGTCCACTCCCAGGTCAGCTACCATCCACAGTGCCGGTAGAAAACCACCCAGAGGATACTGTTCAGAGTTTGAGGCATTAATCAGCACCATGCTGATTATCGCAAAGATGGCACCTGTTCCAGCTCCTATCAGTAATACATTTAATGTTTCCATCATTTTTTGTGAAAAAATTTAAAAAAACTGTCCTATAAAAATATCAACAACTACAATAATTCCAAGTTAAAAACGAGATCTATCTCTTTAAAAGGTTCTGCCTCAATCATAATGCTTTACGAAATTC
>JACNKY010000328.1 GCA_014381795.1 Pseudomonadota bacterium
TCTTCTGCATGAATTGAGTGCCAGCCGGGTTTCTCGAAAGATAACTCTGGATCAATCTTCCTCCGTTCTGGATTGAACCAGCGTGGCCTCTCCCAACCCATTCTTTATGTAAACTCAGCTCCAGCAGATTCAAGCCTGGAATGCAAAGGACTCAACCTCAAGTTGCGAGAAGATTTATGTTGTCGGCCGGGAAAACTGACTGCGTAATGTAAAGAAAGTGTTTCAGGAGATCGTTCACGGAGCGTCCTTAATGTGTTTTGTGCTGGAACAAAACGCCGGATATCAACTGACCAAAGATCCATCGAAGGCTCACCGTCAATAATCCATTCAGCAAGTGCTTGACCGGCACCTCCCCCACTGGCAATTCCTACTGAACACATTCCGCAACCAAGAAAGAACCCACGTAATTCAGGAGATTCTCCCAACAAAAAGCGGTCATCCGGAGTAAAACTTTCTGGCCCGTTGATTAACATTTTTACACCGGTTTGCTCCAATTCAGGAATACGGTGAATGGCGTTAATAATTATCGGTTCGATATGATCCCAATCCTCTGGAAGTAAATCGAAGGCAAAATTTTCTGGTAGTTGTTCTAGATCAAGCGCTTTTCCTTTTGGTTCGAAGCAACCGACCAGTAATCCACCTCCTTCATCGCGGAGATATAAATGGCCGTCGTGGTCGCTGAGTGTTGGCAGAGGCGATGTTACGGAGTCCATCAGTTCGGTGAGTAAATAGAAATGCTCACAGGCATGAAGTGGTGCGGTTACACCAACCATTGCGGCAATACTGCGACCCCAAATTCCTGCACAGTTTACGACTGTTTCACAAGCAATTTCACCTTGCTCTGTCTGAACGGCCGAAACCCGTCCATTTTTGGTACTTATTCCGGTAACGCTTGTATCTTCATAAACTAGTAGTCCTTTTGACTTAGCACCTTTGATAAGTGCGGCACAAATGTCACTCGGACCAACCCTTCCATCGGAGGGTGAATAAACTGCACCGACGAGATCATCAGTGCGCATCAAAGGCCATTTTTCAGAGGCTTCTTTCACTGATATTTCTTCTGCACCGATTCTGAAAGCCTTTGATAGTGATACCTGTCTACGGATGTGAGTAAGACGATCAGGATTTGTGGCGATACTGAGACTACCGCTTTGTTGCCAGCCAGTTGCCTGACCAGTCTCCTCTTCCAGCGAGGAATATAGTTCAACACTATTTTGAACAAGTTTTGTGAGGCTTTCCGTTGAACGAAGTTGCCTGACCTGAGCTGCAGAATGCCACGTTGTTCCACTAGTTAATTTCGCTCGTTCTAGCAAAACAACATCTTTGCAACCGTTTTTCATTAGGTGATAGGCCGTGCTGCAACCCATGATCCCACCCCCAATAATTACGATTTGAGCCTGTTTCGGAAAGTCGTTTCTCATTGAAAAAGAGGAACAGCCTTAAAGATTATTTTACTTATTGACTTTCGCAAATCATTTAATTGAAACATTTAACCTCCGTAACCAGGTATTAGAACCGTGCGTTCCCAGCGGTGTATTCCGAAAACTAAAATTGCCACCAAAGTGATATAAAAAACAAACAACAAGAGCATTGAAGCGTTCATGGCAGTCGAATAGTCATTATAAATACTCACCATCTGGTATAGCAGTTCCGGAACCGCAATCGCCATGGCCTGTGTCGTAGTTTTGACAAGGTTCACCAAATT
This sequence comes from Pseudomonadota bacterium, assembly GCA_014381795.1. Classification (GTDB taxonomy): domain Bacteria; phylum SAR324; class SAR324; order SAR324; family NAC60-12; genus Arctic96AD-7. Next base: position 1,706 of record JACNKY010000328.1, read on the forward strand.
GTTGTTCAATGCAGGTAAACTTACTCGGAAAGCCAGCGGTAACACAATATAACGATAAGTTTGAAGATGACTGAATCCCAGAGATTCAGCAGCTTCTTTGGTGGATTCAGGAACTGCTTCAATTCCAGCCCGAAAAATTTCTACATTAAATGCACCTGCAAAAAAAGAAAGTGAAATGATGGCCCAAGCCACGTTTGAGATAATAGGGATTTCTAGCCAGCCATCTGGTGAATATGTTGGAGTGAACTGCCCCAGTGCAAAGTAGAAAAACAATAATTGAATCAGTGGTGGTGTGTTACGGAAAAATTGGATATATCCTTGAACCAGAATACGTAACACGCGGTTAGGCTGATTTTGCATCCATGCACCGACCACTCCTATGACAACACTTAAAATTACACAAATCACTGCAAGCTCAAGCGTCATCCAAAATCCTTCCATGACACGATCTGCCTGACTAGAATCATAAAAGAAAATGAAATTCCATTTTGGATCGTTTTTGTAGAGTTCCAAAAAGAAAATACGAATAAATTCAGGCATTCTTAAAAGTAATTTGGGGAATAGTGGTAGCGACTGGAACTCTCTTAATTAGAGACCAGCCGCTGAATAGAAAAAGAAAAGCGCAGACAGTACGCTTAGATATAAAATGCAAACCGTTCAAAAATAGGTCTGCTTTCTAAATCATTTGCCTTCCAGCCAATCTTTGTTACGAAACTTTTGGATGACAAGATAATTGGTCGCTTGGATACCGTGCTTTTTCTCCAGTTCGATCAAACGGCCTGATTGATGCCAGTTGTAAGTCATACCGGTCAAGAAATTACCAAAGACACAACTAAGCTCCTCCAAAGGTACAGCGAGTCCCCAGGGGTTGTCGTCTTCGGAAGTTAAAGGCATTTCAAAATCATCCCAATTTCCGGAAGACAAATCCGACATAATGGAAGAATCGTCATACACCCAGGCAACACACTTTTTGTCACGTAGTGCCTGTTTTGCTTCAGCGTTTCCTGTGAAAGCTGTGATTTTAGCACCGTAACGTTCAGCTACTACTTTATTATAAAAGGCCCCCTGCTTACCGCAAACCGGCTTCCCGCGTAGGTCTTCCCATGAAGTCAAGCCCAGAGCTTTTGGTGACATGATATTGGTTCCTGAAGTATAATAATTCGGCTGAGTAATTCCGACAATTTTACGACGATCTGCACGATCTGACATGGTGGCGATCATCAAGTCGATTTTACCCTGTTCCAGGAACTGCATTCTGTTCGAGGACTGTACCGGAACCATTTCCAGTTTTACGCCCATTGCTTCAGCAACATCCTTGGCCATATCAATTTCCATTCCAACCAGTCCACCGGAAGTATTACGATAGCCCCATGGTTTATAATCAGCTTTTACACCAACCACAATTTTGCCACGCTTCATCACTTTGTTCCATCTATCGTTTGTGCATTGACCAGCAGCACTGGCAAAACTACCTAAAGCAAAGACTGATGTCACAACTGCCAGTAAGGCACCTTTCCATGTTTTTCCTAACCATTTACTCATTTTAACTCCTTATCAATTAAATAATTTCTTGGTTTACAAAATTGTAAACCCTTGACTTTTACCCTACACAAACCATTTGTGTACGGTATCTTGTGCAGGCTAACGATAAGCGCCTTAGTGCTAGATCCAAGCTTTTCATGGAAATCCTGCAACTAACACGCTGGATTTTTCTCACACAGATTAATCTCCACATAACTATGCTGCGAAGGGAATGTGAGCTAAAGTGTTAATCCAGCCACAGTCAGAGATATACTTATATATTTTTTATTTTCATGAGTCAAGAAATAATTGAAAATTCGAGCATCTTTACAATTATTTTTTCTAAAAGTGTATAGTTGTTTTTTAAAATTAAGTTGTTTTTTAGGAAACAAAACAGGGGATATTTTGAATCTCAGTATTAATGATGATAAAATTGCAAAAGCCGTCACACTTTTTTCAATACTTAGGCTAAAATCAAAAAATCCCACCAAAGATTGACAAAGCAACCTCGGGCGGGATTAATTAAATGGGTAAAAACTGCTTAAGATTAGTTTATTTTCTTATGATCAGACTCTGCTGGCTGACCTATCTCAATCATACGAGATTTTTTTTCTTCAGGAATGATCCTTTCAAGACTAATAGTCAGCATACCATTAATCAGATCTGCTCCTTTAATAATCACATCATCAGAGAGGGTAAAACTTCGAGAGAACGCACGCTTGGCAATTCCACGATGTAAATACTCGCCTTCTTCCTGATCCGGCTTTGAACGCACATTCAGAATACCTTCTTTGAGTTCTGCTTCCAAATCTTCTTTTGAAAATCCGGCAACAGCCATTTCGATGGTATAAACATTTTCTTCGTCTTTTCGGATATTGTAAGGTGGATATCCAGTTGCGGATTCCGATCTTTCAACATCTCCGAAAAAACGATCAAACATTGAATCAAAGCCAACGGTAATTCCGAGAGCTCTTTCAAAATCTGATGGGGTGATGGATGAGTAACGTGCTAAATGTA
>JACNKY010000338.1 GCA_014381795.1 Pseudomonadota bacterium
GCCGAGAGTCAACTTTATCATTGGAGGCGCATATGGTTTTGAGAAGTCTTTGCTGCCGGACAATGTCACTTATTTACGTCTTTCCGACATGACTTTTACACATCAAATGGTACGGTTGATATTACTGGAACAGCTTTACCGTGCTTTTACCATTATCCGTGGAGAACCTTATCATCATGTTTGAAGCAGATTTATGTTTAAAAAAAACTGAAACCACACTATGAAACGTTTATTATTAATTGCAATCACCTTATTGCTTTTAGGCAGTATGGGCTATTTTGCCACGCAAAACAGCCACAATGTGTCGCTGAATTTATTTGGAAATTTTTCCATCCAGTTATCAGTTTGGATGGTCATCGCCGGTTCATTTGTCGCAGGTTGGGCGATGACGGAACTTTGGCAGTTTATCTCGCATCCTCAACGTTTTGTGCAGGGTTTTCTGGGTAAATTTTCTCAATACAAGGACAACAAAAAACTGCAGTTGACACAAAATTTTGAGAATGCGTTTTTGTTGCGTGATCCAAAACAGGTGCGTAAAAATTTTAATAAACTGGATAATGATAAAACACCGTTGTCCATCCGCATGCAGTATCTTGAACAGTTGCGTTACGAAAACAGTGCGGAAGAACTGCTGCTTAAATACGCAGATCTTCGTGCTAAATATCAGGGTAATTTACAGGTTTTATTGCCGTATTTAAAACTCTCCGTCGAGCTCAGTGAATGGGATCTGGTGGAACGCTTGAGTCATGAAATCCTGCGGATAACACCGGGACATCCGGACGCGCTGGAAGGTCTGCGGCAATTTCATATTGCCAGACAGGATTGGGTTGCCTGCATTGAACAGGAACGGGATCTGTTGAAAAAATACAGCGGTAGTCTCATGACAAAAAACCTTGCACAAGAGCATGAAGAGCATCTGCAAAAAGCGCTTCGGCAGGATCCAAAATGTTTGAAAAATTGGTCTTTCCGCTATCTTCCTCAGAAAAGAGAGAGAAAAAACGATAAACCTCATGAAGCCGTCGGTGAGGCTGCACAATTTCAAAAGTCAGGTATGTTTTTGGATGCAGCTCGAGTTTTGAAAAATGCTTATGAGAGCACCGCTTCTCCGGAACTGCTAGGGACTTTGGAAAATGTTTATCAAGAAAGTGGTGCAGATGAACAAATTCTGGAAATGATCGGTGTACTTCATAATTCGCGTCAACGTTCAATTCCTGCTTCTCTGCTTTTTGCTAAACTGCTTTATCAAAATGAACGGATCGATGATGCAGCGAAAATATTGAGTGAAGTTAATTTGCCTGCAACTACAACTAAGTTTCAATTAACTAAACTTGGAACTAAAGAGAAAGGCCAGCCGATGACTGAAGAATGGAGCGATCTCTATCATGCGCTTAGATTTTTGATTGCAGTCCGTCAAAACCGTTCTGAAGATGCTCTGCAGGAAGCAAAACCTCTGCTGCGTGAAGCAAAATTAATGGGAATAATTTCCGGATGAAAATAATTGAGACAGTTGGAATTGTACTCAAAACAATGGATTTTAAGGAAAAGGACAGCATCCTGACTTTTTTAACTCGTGATGCAGGCAAGAAAGCCGGAGTTCTTCATGGAGGAAAAAGTGTACGCTCAGGCAATGCCGCCAAAGCAGAGTTATTTGTCATCAACCATTTTGAGTATTCAGAAAAGCCAAGTGCTGAAATGGTACGTATCCGCAAATGTGAATTGCTGGAAAGTTTCCCTCCTCTGCGTAAAAATTATGCGAAAATTCTACATGCCAATTATTTTTCGGAATTGATGCTGCAGTGCGAAATTCCTGCAGTTGAATCTCAAGAATATTTCGATTTGCTGATGGATACACTCGCTCAACTTTCAACTGCAAAAACAGGTATTGAAATAAAATTTAATTTTGAACTTCAACTGCTGAATCTACTCGGAATCCAGCCGAATATGGAAACGTGCGTCCAATGCGAAGGTGAGCTTTGGCAGAAGCAATCCGGAAGAAATTTGTCGCCGAAATTTAAGGTTCCATACCAGTTGGACGCAGGGCTTGGAGGCATCCGTTGTCCAAAATGCTGTAGCAGCAATTCCTCTGCTGTTTATCTGCATCCGGGAAGTCTGGCCTTTTTCCGGGAACGTCACACCAGCCTGCATGCTAGTTCTGCAATCCGGCCGACACACAATAATTTAAAGGAACTTGACCAGGCGATTTTTGTATACTTCAGACATTATTTTGGCAGGAACCTCAAGTCTCACGCACTTCTAAAGGAGAACTCATGGAAAAGTTAGCAAACGCAACACTGGGCGGCGGTTGTTTCTGGTGTCTGGAAGCAGTCTATTCCAGAATTGATGGAGTCAAAGCGATAGCACCTGGCTTTGCCGGAGGTAGTAATCCAGCTCCTACTTACGAGCAGGTTTGCAGTGGTGAAACAGGTCATGCTGAAGTGATTCAAATTAGTTTTGATCCGGAAAAAACAAGCTATGAAACACTGCTGGATTGGTTCTGGCGCTGTCACGATCCAACCACTCTTAACCGGCAGGGCGGTGACGTAGGGACACAATATAGATCAGTGATATTCTATGAAAATGAAATGCAAAAAACCGCGGCTTATGAATCAAAAAAAGCTGCTGGAAGATCTGCAATCTTTGAAAATCCTATTGTCACGGAAATCAGCGAACTTCCGGAATTTTTTCCTGCAGAAGATTATCACCACGATTATTACAGCAACAACTCAAATGCCGGTTACTGCACTTATGTCATTCAGCCTAAACTCGAAAAGTTAAAGCTGGAGTAAATTAAGATGCAGAATTTTTTGAGGGCGATCAATCACTGTCAAAAATAAAATTGAGTTGATCGACTTTGACTACCGTAGGAATACTCGTCTCGCGTATGAATTTCCGTGTCAACTGCCTCTTCCGGAAGTTCGTTTATGAAGCGTGAACGCTGGCTCATCCCGCCGGAATAGCCTGATGAAACGACAGGTGCAGTGATGAGCAAATGATTTTTTGCACGCGTCATGGCAACATAAAACAAGCGGCGCTCTTCTTCAATTTGTTCCTCTGTTTCCAGACTGCGTTGATGCGGAAACATGCCTTCCGTTAGTCCAATTACAAAAACCAGACTCCATTCCAGACCCTTGGCCTGGTGAATAGTTGTCAAGGTCAGAGTCTCCTGATTATCCTGTTGCTCTGCTTCATTCTCGGTGATAATGCTGGAACCAACCAATGACAATTCATTTAAAAACGCATCCAATTTTTCGTAATTAGCTGAAAATTCTTCAAGATAACGAATATCTGTATCACGCTGACCAGCATTCTCAAAACTGCTGAACATTACATCACGGTAAAAATTCTGGTACAAAATGCTGATCATCTGAGAGGGAGTTACACTTTCTGCGAGCATCTGTTGAAAAATCTCCAGTAGCAGATTCCAACTTTCCAATGCCTTTTGAGGAATCAGTTTTTGCAGCTCGGCATTCTCTTTGGTCAGCCTTACTGCCTGTTGATTTTTAAAAACAGAGAAGATTTTGTTTGCGGTAGTATTACCAATTCCTGGCAATAGACGTAGCAGGCGCATCCATGAGATTTCATCAAGAGGATTAAAAAGCACCTTGAGAAATGCAGTAACATCTTTAATGTGAGCTTGTTCAAAAAACTTAACTCCTGAATGAACGACGAAAGGAATACCTGCATGAGTCAGCACAACTTGAAGCGCAGCTGACTGCACATGATTCCGGTAAAGCACACTCATTTCGTTCAAAGGAATTTCCTGATCCCGGAAATTGAGAATATTTTCCAGCACCAATTCTGCTTCATCCTGTGCCGCCCAGACATGGTGTACGAGGGGTTTTTCACCGTCAGCTAATGAACTAAACAGGTTCTTTTTAAACTGTCGTGTGTTATAATTGATGCTCTGGTTTGCAGCTTCCAGAATTTCTGGAGTACTGCGGTAATTTTCTTCCATGTAGTAGGTCACAGCGTTGTAGCGTTCCGGAAATTCAAGCATATTTCCAAAATCCGCACCACGCCAACTATAGATTGATTGAGCATCGTCACCGACAACCATTAAGTTTTTATGTGGCAAAGACAGCCGATATAAAATGTTGGCTTGAACCTGATTGGTGTCCTGATATTCATCTACCAAGATGTATTGAATTTGCTCGCAAAGCGGAAGTCCTTCACCGTGCCGCAGCAGCAGTTCCAGCCAGTTTTCCAGCAGATCATCAAAATCCAA
>JACNKY010000137.1 GCA_014381795.1 Pseudomonadota bacterium
TTTTGGACTCCCCTCATCTTTATTAAGCACAAGCAATTTTGCACCGGGCTGCACAAACGGATGCAGCATTTCCACCGGACGTCCGTGAATCGTTAACGTCTCAACATCCGGAAGTGACCAACCAACCCGCGAACAAATCAGCGAAAATGTGGTCAAAGCAGGTTTGATCCAGATTTCCTCAATCGGCAAAAGCCGCAGCAACTTAGCCGCGATTCCGTAACACAACGGATCACCACTCGCCATTACCGCAACTTTTTTTCCGGCACTGGATTCAGAGGGACGCCAACTCACGATTTTTGTAACTGCCTCCCGAATCGGCGAAGGCCAGACTATGCGTTCCCCATCCCAGTCATTCGGAATCATTTTCAGGTGTCGCTCACCGCCAAGCACGATTTCGGATTCGTAGAGCAACTCTCTTGAATCGGCTGCTAAATCGTCCCAGCCGTCCTCAGCAATACCTATAACACAAAGCCATTTCTTAGTTATATCAGGCATTTTATCTCTGATTATTGATTCCTTTAGCCACGGATTTGTGTAGTTGATAGTTTATTAAATTTTTCTTAGCCACGGATTTACGCGGATAAAAGCGGATAAAAGCGGATAAAAACGGATAAAAAAAATAGCATTAACTTAGACACCTATTTGCGTAGGTAAAATGGAAAAAAATTTAGCTTTAACTGGGCAATAGATTTGCGCGTATAAAAATACAGTGTTTTTTACAATATTGTTATTCCGTGTTGATCTGTGTTTATCCGTGGCTCAGTTTATAAGTATTTATCCGCTTTTATCCGTGGAAATCCGTGGTTAAATTTCTCCGTGTAATCTGTGGCTATTTTCACTCATCAGTTAATCCGTGTTTTTCCGTGACTCAGTTTATAAGTATTTATCCGTGTTATCCGTGTTATTCCGTGGCTATTTACGCCCATCCGTAGCTGAAAGCCACCTCAAATTTGGGCATCTTTTGCCACAGCGTTAACTGCCGCAGACGCCATTGCGCTCCCTCCGCGGCGTCCGGAAAGAGTCATAAAAGGCACCCTTTTTCTGCATTGCTTTGCGAGCAATTCTTTCGATTCCGCAGCACCGACAAAGCCGACTGGGAAACCAAAAATAACGGCTGGCGGTTCCACACCTTCCGCGAGAATTTCCAGCAGTCTAAATAATGTTGTGGGTGCATTACCGACTGCTACCACTGCTCCAGCGAGTTGGGGACGCCAAAATTCGACTGCTGCCGCTGAAAGTGTTGTTCCCAATTTTTTGGCTAGCGGAGCGCATTCCGGATGTTTATTCCAGCATAGAACTTCATTGTTTGCAGGCAGACGGGAGCTAATAACTCCTTCCGCCACCATCCGTGCATCACACAAAATAGGAGCACCCTGCTTTAAGGCTTCACGAGCAGAACTGGCCACATCTGGAGAATAAATAATATCCTTGACTATATCCGTCATCCCGCAAGCATGGATCAAGCGCACTGCTATGTTAGCAATATCTTCTGGAAGATTTGATAAATCAGCTTCTCTGCGGATGGTTGCGAAGGATTGATTATAAATTGCTTTCGGATCTCGAAGATAATCCACAGTCATTCGGCACCAGATTTTCCTGAATTTTCTTCCAAAGTATTTGGACCCAAAGGATGATCGGCGTGTGGGTAGGGATGGTGCTCATGCCCGTGATTGTGATCGTGGTCATGTTCATGTTTGTGCGCATGTTCATGTGCATCAGCACCCGCGGAGACAGCTGGTTTTTCTTTGGCACCTGCCAATCCGGTTCCAATACCTTCAACGTGGTGGTGATGACTTTCCTGACGCAGGCCAACTTCATTTTCAAAACCTAAAAACTGCTCGCGGTATTTACACAGCTGACAGTTCATGTTGTTTACACCATTTCTGATTTCTTCCACACGTTCCGCAAAGGCATCCAAAACTAACGGATGATCGTTTAGATAAGAGGCTTTGACGAACTCAATTTCCGGATGTTTGGCTGCTACGATATCTGTATAGTGGTAAATCCTTTTGATTAGCACACCAGTGAATAAAAAATACGGGAACACAATTATTCTCTTGTATCCGAGTCTTGCCGCATGCTCAAGCCCAGGCTCTACTAGCGGGAAAGTCACTCCAGAATACGCTGTTTCTGCCCATCCGAGTCCAAGGCCTTCCCAAAGCATCCTGGTTACTTTAGCAACATTTGAATTTGCATCCGGATCAGAAGCACCCCGTCCGACAACCATCAGCAAGGTTTTTTCACGCGGAATCCTGTCCCCCACTTTTTGCAGAGCTTCTTCGACACGATCACCTGCCGCGCGAATAAGTTTTAGATCAATTCCAAGTTCACGTCCATAAGAAATCGACATCCCTGGATTTTGCGCTTGATAAGCATTGAGTACGGAAGGAATATCATTTTTTGCATGACCTGCCGCAAACAGCATTCCAGGAACAGCGAGTACTTTACGGATGCCCTTCTCACGCAATGCATCGAGACCGTTACGAATCACCGGGGTCGCAAATTCTAAAAATCCCCAATCTGTTTCATATTGTGGAAGACGCTCCTTGATTCCACGCGCAACCGACTGAAATTCATTTACGGCCGCTTCGTCACGGCTTCCGTGTCCACATACCATTACACCAAATTGCTCTTCCATTTTATCTGCTATCTTTCAGGTTAATTTTTTTATGTTTAATCTTAACAGGATTATGCCTGCATGAGTGAAATTTGTCCAATATTTTAAACTTTTTTGTCAACATTACTGGAACAGACTCAACTAACAATGATTAACTGGAATAAAGTTAAAATGCTACACATGACTGTTAATCTTGCTTAAGCATGGATTTATTCCAAATACTATCAAACTCCTGGATTCCCGTGAAACCGAGAATGACAAGTTTTCAGGTATTTAACTACTGTGGCGATCTGCGAAAAAGTCAAAATGCTACAGTTTAAAATTTTCCCAATTGTCGCAGTCCATCATAAACCACGACTGCCACTGAGGAACCTAGATTTAAACTGCGAACCCCTTTTTCCATCATCGGCAAAGTGAAACAGCGTTCCGGAAAACTATCCATCCATGCGTTCGGTAGTCCGGATGTTTCTTTGCCAAAAAACAAATAGTCACCTTCATGCGGATTGATTTTGGTGTAGGGACGTTCATTATGCACCGAAAGAAAATGAAAATTTTCCGGAGAAAGAGTCGCAAAAAAAGCTTCTGCATCAGGAAAATGCTCCCAACTAACCCATTGCCAATAATCTAAACCGGCACGTTTAAGCTGTTTGTCGCTTAAATCAAAACCCAGTTTTCCGAGCAAAATCAAATGACATTTCGTAGCTGCGCACAAGCGCGCGATGTTGCCTGTGTTCGGTGGAATTTGAGGTTCGTACAGAACAATGTTCAGTGGAGGATTTTTGTGCAGTTGCATCAGACTATTTACAAATGAATAGAGACAGGAGGATTTTGGAACTGCCCGATTAACTTTTATTCCTGTGCCAGTTCAATCAGGCGGTCCAGCAGTTTGGGATAAGCTAATCCGGAGGCATCCCAAAGTTTCGGAAACATACTGATTTTTGTGAAGCCCGGCAAAGTATTGATTTCGTTTAGGATGAAGGTATTGTCATCACACAGGAAAAAATCAACTCTGGCCATACCACGGCATTCAGTAATTAGAAAAGCTTCCACTGCGGATTTGCGGATTTTAAGTGAAACTTTCGGATCAATTTCTGCGGGAATTTTTAGTTCCGCACCATCATCGTCCACATATTTCGCTTCGTAAGAATAGAACTCACGGAGAGGCACAATTTCACCTAAAACCGATGCGGCTTCAGGAGAATCATTGCCAAGCACTGAACATTCTATTTCACGTCCGGAAATTGCTTCTTCAACCAAAACTTTACGATCCGCAGCAAATGCTTGCTGGAGTGCAAGCTTGTATTCTTCCTCAGTTCGTACCTTTGAAACACCAAGCGACGAACCTTCACGGCAGGGTTTAACAAATAATGTATCTCCCAAATCCCGCACTGCGTCTTCAAATGACAAGTCTTTTGGATTGCGCAACAGTTTGTAGCGTGAAACCGGAATCCCGTGATGCTGTAGCAAACGTTTTGTCACGTCCTTGTCCATGCAGATCGCGGAACCGTAATCATCCGAGCCGACATACGGTTTTCCACACAATTACAAAAGTCCCTGCAAAGCGCCATCTTCTCCAAGTTTTCCGTGAGT
>JACNKY010000120.1 GCA_014381795.1 Pseudomonadota bacterium
CCCTTAGAGATAATTTTGGAAAGCTGAATCATGTTCCAAAGTTGGTGGGTAAAACTGGGCACAGGATTGGACCAATCACTTGTGTCCACGCATTTAATATTTTTCCAGCGTGCTTCAAATTCATCAATTTTGTCGAGTGTAGCTTTCAGTTTGGTATTTTCCCTGACGATCAAAACATTGGAAATCATTTCTTCCGCCATCTCCCTGTGCAAAGCATAAGGATTTTCAGTGCCGTTCATGCTCTTGATATTTGTATAACTATCCTGCCATTTCTTAACGGAAGAGGTATAGACAGCTTCCGGTACATCTTCTGCTGCTTCCGGTACATTTTTCACATAATTGAGTACACCAGGACTCATCATTAATCCTGTGTAGATGCAACTCAGCAAAGAGTTTGCTCCAAGTCTGTTTCCACCGTGATACTGATAATCCGCTTCCCCTGCAGCATAAAGTCCGGTGATCGAAGTCATTTGATTTTGTGGAGACTCATGGTCAATCAAACCTTCCTCCGTGCGCGTGTAGTCTGTCCAGATTCCGCCCATGGAATAATGCACCGCTGGGAAAATTTCCATCGGCTCTTCACGAGGGTCAACACCAGTGAACTTTTCGTAAATCTCAAGGATTCCACCCAAACGATGATCAAGGAATTCACGCGAGTGATGAGTCAAATCCAGATAAACTTTCATTTCGCCGTTAACGCCTAATTTATCGTTAACACAAATATCGTAAATTTCACGCGCTCCAACGTCACGCGGCACCAAATTTCCAAAAAGGGGATAGCGTTCTTCAAGAAAATAAAAACGTTCTGCTTCTGGAATTTCTTTAGGCTTACGTGAATCACCGGCTTTTTTCGGAACCCAGACTCTTCCGCCTTCACCGCGTGCGGATTCACTCATCAAGCGTAACTTGTCACGGCCGGGAATTGCGGATGGATGAATTTGAATGAACTCACCGTTACCGTATTTAGCACCCTGTAAATATGCAGATGTGACGGCGGTTCCTGTACAGACCATGGAATTGGTGGAGCGTCCGTAAACCAGTCCGGGACCTCCAGTGGCTAAAATCACAGCATCGCCTTTTTCTGCTTTGATTTCTCCACTGCGCAAATTGTGAATTACCGCACCGACGCAGCGTCCGTCATCGTTAAGTACTGCACCCAGATATTCGTGCGACTCCATTTTTTCTACTAAACCCTGCACCTCATAGTGACGTACCTGCTCATCAAGTGCATATAAAAGTTGCTGACCTGTGGTTGCACCGGCAAATGCTGTGCGGTGATAAAGTGTGCCTCCAAATCTGCGGAAATCGAGATTACCTTCCGGAGTACGGTTAAATGTTACTCCCAATCGGTCCATCAAGTTGATGACATATGGTGCTTGATGGCACATGTCTTTACAGAGCGGTTGGTGTGCCAAAAAATCACCGCCTTTGACCGTATCATAAAAATGGATGTCCGGAGAGTCACCTTCACCTTTGATGTTGACCGCACCATTGATGCCGCCCTGCGCACAGACTGAATGTGAGCGCTTGACTGGTAAAAATGATACTACCAGCACCGACATGCCCAGTTCCGCCATTTTCATGGTTGCGGCGAGTCCGGCTAATCCTCCTCCAATTACTATAACTCGTTGCTTGCTCATCTATATATCTCTGTTTACCAAATTGCTGACAGTGCGTATAAGGCGCTGGCGGCTAAAATAAAGAAAAGAAAAATGCTGAAAATGCGAACCCGAATTTGAGATTTTGGAGTGAGGGCGATACCCCAGGTCATGCAAAAAGTGTTGAGACCATTTGAAAAATGAAAGACCGCTCCAAGAATACCAAGTAGATAAACCGCTTTGGTGATCATGCCTGAATCAGGATCGGAGAAACCGCTGGAAAGATGTTCAAAATGAGTCCCCCAGGTGCCTGCGATCCATGGACCAAGCTGGGCATTCCAAACATGCGCAATTATAAAAAGCAATACGCCGATGCCGCTGATCCGCTGCAACCAATATAAAAGATGTGAAAAATATGTGTAGGAAGGTTGTACGCTGGATTCAAAAATCAGCCGTATACCAAAGAAGGCATGAAAGAAAAGTGGTATGTAAACAACAATGACTAAGGCCCAAATCGCTAATGGACTGTCGTAAAAACCATTGATAACTTCATTGTAAACCTCTGCACCGGAATGCAGATACAACTGCAGGTAGAGATGGTACACCAAAAAAAGTCCAACCGGCAGGATGCCAGTCAGACTATGGATGCGCCGACTAAGAAAATGTGAGTCCATATATATCATCCCTTGGAATTAAAATAAGTTAAATAAACTCTGGAAGATCTCAGGGCTTATATTATCACGAAGGGGAGCCAATTAGAAAGTGGTATTTTCTAATTGGCAAAGAGAGAGGAACAGCTTAACGCAATTTTAAATGCGTAAGTTTCCCGTTCAGCTTGTTGCTGTTTTTGCCATGGAAAGGGCAAGGCGTGACTTATAACGTGCGCCGGTACGTTTGTGTAGAACACCTTTTGTAACTGCTTTGTCGATATTCTTTTGAACACCCGAATAAGCTTCATGTGCCTGTTCAGTATTTCCACTTGTCAGAATAACGCGGAATTTTTTAATTACTGTACGCAGATCTGAGCGTAATGAACGATTCTGTGCGGTGCGCTTAATGGTTTGCCTAACTCGCTTAAGTGCTGACTTGTGATGAGCCATATGTTTTCCCCTTTATTTTCTTAAAAAGCGTTGATAAAATGATCAATTACCGGCGGTTTTCCATCCGCCAGTTGTACTGCAATCACGTCAAATCGTGGCTGCATATGTGTCAGATGCTTCAGGCTGAGATAAAATTCACCCAGTTGACGCAACTTTGCAATTTTTTTTGTTGTCACCGACAAAGACGGATGCGGTCCACCAGTGCCTTTGCGGGTTTTAACTTCACAAAATACAAGAAATTCTTCGTATTCCGCAATTATGTCAAGTTCACCCAGCCGGGTACGGTGGTTTCTCTCAACAAGACGATAACCCAGCTCCTGTAAAAAATCGCAGGCGATTTGCTCTCCTGCTGCTCCTGTTTGCTGACGTTGCTTAGTCACAGCAAACTCATCTGCACTGGTTTGAACCGAAATGATCTTCGATGCAGCGGCGTCAATCCATGTTCCGCAATGGCTTCCCTGTGCAGCTTGGTCGGATATCCCTTGTGACGCTCAAAGCCCCATTCCGGATAAAGTTTTGCATTTTCGACCATCAACCTGTCCCGTGTCACTTTGGCCAAAATAGACGCAGCAGCTATACTTTTTGAAAGCGCATCACCCTTAATCACAGCTTTTCCCGGAACTTTTGTCTGCGGGTATTTATTCCCGTCAACGAGCGCATAATCCGGAGCGGGTGCTATTTCTGCCAGGCAGCGGTACATACCAAAAAGCGTAGCCTGCAAAATATTCAACCTGTCAATTTCCTCAGGAGAAATTGAAACAATCTTAAATGCCTGTGCTTCACTGCAAATGAGCTCAAACAAATACTCCCGTTTTTGTAAAGAGAGCTTCTTGGAATCATTCAGCGGATGGTCGGCGTTCCAATCTTTTCCTAAAATAACCGCTGCTACTAAGACAGGACCAGCAAGTGGGCCGCGTCCTGCTTCGTCAACACCGGCAATATTTCTGAATCCACGGCTTGCAGCCGATTCTTCCAGCTTAAGCGTTGGGGCGAGCCCTGACGCGTTCTTTGATCCGAGCTGCTTTTCCACGAAGATCCCGCAGATAATAGAGTTTTGCCTGACGTACTTTTCCGACTTTAATGATGTCAATACTTTCAATCCGTGGGGAGTGCAGCGGAAAAATACGCTCAACACCATATCCCTGGGTTACTTTGCGGACAGTGAAAGTTGCCTTGTTGTTAGCAGCACCGCAATGCTTGCCAATCAATACACCCTCAAATGCCTGGATGCGCTCTTTGTTTCCTTCTGTAATACGGTAGTTTACCCGGACACTGGATCCGACTCTTAACTCCGGCAAGTCGCTACGTAGTTGCGATTGCTCAACTATTTCCAATGCAGTAGACATTTTTTTCTCTTTGCTTAGGTTGAAAATTATTTTTTACTTTGTTTGTTCCTCTACAGGCAACGTCAATGCTTATGTTTAGAGCAGATCCGGACGTCGTTTTTTTGTCCGTACTAAAGCTTGCTCTTCCCGCCACTCTGCTATTTTTTTATGGTTACCGG
>JACNKY010000096.1 GCA_014381795.1 Pseudomonadota bacterium
CAGCACGACAGCCAATAAGTAAATAAAAACAAGTATCATCGGAATATCAATTAAATGCGGAGTTTCAAATTTTTATTTTGTTTTTTAAGCCTGTCCCATTTTACTCAGTCTGCATTCAAAGAGTCAAACATCATTTGCTGTAAATATTGAAAGATTTCTCACTTTGTTTTTAATGACACGTTTAGAGAATTATTTTTACAGGTTAGTCAACTTTGTTTCACAAGGCGTTTAAACTGAACAGCTCGCCAATTTTCGGTTTCTAAGTTTGAACAATATTCAAAACCCAGTTGCGTCGCTGCAATGCTTAGTTCATACGCCTGCTCACCCAGGAGTCCACTGCAAATCAAAGTTCCACCCGGACTTGTCAGTCTTGCAAGATCGAGTCGTACATCCAGCAATTCACGCAAGAGCATATTACTGATAACGAGTGGAGCAGATTTTTTCAACGAAGAAGGTTGTCCGACCACGGCCTTGACCCTTCCGGAAAGACCGTTTAGTTCACTGTTTCGCTCAACTTCCGCAACTGCTTCAGTTTCAATATCAACACCTACCACTTTTTGTATACCGAGACGGCAGGCGGCAATGGCCAGGATTCCTGAACCAATTCCAATATCCAGCATACTTTCCGGCAAAATATCTGTATTCAATAGATATTGCTCCAACATTTCCAGTGCTAACGCGGTTGATAGATGATGTCCTGTACCAAAACCCTGCCCTGGGTCAATCCAAACCGGATGTCTGCCGTCAAGTTCAAATCCGGTTTCCCAGGAAGGCAGAATGATCAGTGATTGTCCAACCTTCACAGGGTGAAAATGTTCACGCCAGTTTGCCTGCCAGTTTTCAACAGGACGGATGCCTTCTTGGCTGATTTTAATTGTTTCCTCTGAAGCAGTTTCGATACGAAAATCATCAACTAATTTATCCGCTCCTCCTAAAGGTTTTTGCTGAAAGAAAATCCTGAGCGTCAACTCAGTAGGAGATTCCACCATAGTTTCTATACCAAGCGCGTTTTTTTCAAAACAAAACCAACTCCAAAGTTCTTCAGTCTCTAGAGGCAAAGTACAGCAGATTTCATAATATGTTTTCTCAATTGAGGAATTAATTTGCATCATTGAGAATTCATTTTATCGCCATTTACATAAACTTTGAAACCGTCTTCGCTAAGTCCTCGTAAACGTGGATCATTTTTGGTTTTGGCTACTTCACACAATTTGCAATTGCAGTCAATGTGGTGTGTTTTTTGAAATTTCTTGAGTTTTAAACGAGATAAATCCTTACCTTCATTCTGCATTTCTTTTAACAATTTCTCGATTTGACGCATTGCCAAAGCAAGGATTTGCTCCTGTTGACTAGGTGACTTCAACTTAAACATAATTCTTTTTTTAAATAACGGAGCCAATGGCTCGGTGAACTATTTCAACTTGACAAGAATACGTATATTATCGACAATTAACCGTATAAAAATAAGTTGACGTGCACACTTTGTCCAATTAGGATGTCGACTGCTAAATCCTCATTTAATCACCAGGTAATATTTTATGTCAGGAAAGCTATCAAATTTTGGAGGGATTCTCCTCCTCCTTGTTGTTGGTTCCATTTACTTAAGCACATATATTGTGGACAAAACTCAATATGCGATTGAAATTTTATTAGGTGACCCTGTTGACATTGTCATGGAGCCTGGGCTCAATTTCAAGATGCCATTTGTAAGTCGTATCATTTTTATGGAAAACCGTCTGCAGGATTATGATGCAGACCCAGGTGCAGTCTTCACAAAAGACAAAAAAGAAATGAAGGTTGATACCTACTCAAAGTGGCGTGTGATGGATCCGCTTAAATTTTATGAAACAGTACGTACAACGGCAGGTGCACATGCACGACTCGATGATATTATCTATTCACAAACACGTGAGGTGCTTGGTCAGCACACGCTGCTTGAAATTGTTTCAGGAAACCGTAAAGAAATCCGTGAAGCTATAACAATACGTTCCAGAGAAAATGCAAAGAATTTTGGCATTGAAATTCTGGATGTCCGTATAAAACGTGCCGACCTGCCTGAACAAAATAGTCAGGCTGTTTTTGGGCGTATGAACGCCGAGCGAAGACGACAAGCAAAACTATACCGAGCTCAAGGTGATGAAGCTTCACTGAAAATACGTTCTGACGCAGACAGAGAACGCACTGAAATTATTGCTGAATCAAAAAAAATTAACGAAGAAACAAGAGGTAGAGCAGATGCAAAAGCTACTAAAATATATGCTGATGCATACCAGAAAGACACTGATTTCTTTAAGTTCCTGCGTTCTAATGATGTTTATCGCAACAGCCTGCAGGAAGGTACTACACTGCTGATGGATGCAGACAGTAAGTTTTTTAAGTACCTCAAATAAAACTTTTTTCAAAATGATTTAGCCCAAATTTCTGAAATTCATTTTCCCCGTTTCTTTCAAGACGGGGAATAGTTCTCCTTCCTAGACTTAGCAGAAAACCCGTCTGCTTTCTTCCAAAAAAAACAAAATTGCAGCCCTCTGACAAAGATTATTTGCAAGTACTTTCAGAGATGGAAAGTTGGGGCAGTTACGAAATCAGTGCACAGCCACGTGATCTTAGTAAACTGGATGGAATCCGGCTTTTACTGAAAGACTTAGGAGATCCGCAGAAAAAATTTAAGGTAATCCACATTGCTGGAACCAACGGTAAAGGCTTAACAGCGACTATCATCAGCAGCTTATTGTGCGTGCAAGGATTTGCCTCAGGTTGTTATACTTCACCGCATCTAACAGACATTAGAGAACGAATAGCTCTTAAAGGTAAGTCTGTAGCTAAAAGCACCTTTACAAAGAGCGCTTCCTTGGTACTTAAAACTGCACGAGGCTACCAGGGCACCCCCTACCTTTCCTATTTTGATGTATTAACCGCAATTGCTTTTCAAATATTCATGACAGAAAAGATGGAGTGGGTTGTGTTGGAAACCGGTTTAGGAGGCCTGGCAGATTCAACCAACGTGACAACAAAAGAATTGTGTGTTCTGACCAAGGTAGGACTTGATCATCAGGAAGTCCTCGGAAACAGTTTACAGGAAATTGCTCTGGAAAAAATTGGCATTACACTTCGGGGAATTCCTGTAGTAGTTGCGGAACAGGTTACTGAATTAAAACCGTGGCTGACCGAACATTTGCGCAAATCCAATGTTCCATGTTATTTTGTGGATGAGATTTTCGACACGTATTTTCCGGAAAATAAATTATCTCTTGAATTTTCTTCAAAACCGCGTCTGGCTTGTATTCAAACAAGTTTATGCGCAATGCAGGTGCTTTTTAACGGAAACAGTTCTGAAAAACAAAAGTGGTTAGCAAGTGCTCAAAAGGTAAGAATGCGCGGTCGTCTCGATTTACGGCAAAACGTATTTTGGGGAAAACATGGAAAACATTTTAAGACAATGCTGTTTGACGGAGGACATAATTTTGATGCATTGACAGCGCTGGTAGAATTTATCACTACAAACAAACTCGTTCCCTGTACACTGATTTTGGGAATGGCTGCAGACAAACTGGATCCTGCTCTGCGAAATCCTTTGAGAAGATTGTGTGAGAAAGCGGGTAATCTTATTTTTACTCCTCTGCCTTCACCAAGAAGCGCAACTCCTGAAGCGTTGGAAAACTTTATCACGGAGTGCGTAAATTTCGAACATTCTCCGGAAATAAAGCATAGTTCATCTGCGGAAGAAGCCATGGAAAAAGTTTTACTTGCTGATGAAAAGCCTGTTGTCGTTGCTGGATCTTTTTATTTGGTGGGAGAGATTATGAAGATCTTGGAAAATGGAAGTGCCGCTTAAAATGAATATGTCCATGAAACTCGTGTAATTCCTCCAGACATGCCCACTTTTGAAGGCAATGCATCTCCACGGTCATTATATGTTGAATTGTAGATCGTAGAGTCGATTATTGTATTTGTCGCAAACGGATTGTCAATGATTTCACTATTTCCCAGAAACAAGAATTCCAGCATAAAACCAAAACTATCCCCTCCTGAAGCAATTCCTATACGCCGAAACGGTAAGGTGCCGGCCGAACTGCTGAGTTGAGTCTGAGTGGTAGCCGCATATTCACTAATTGTTGGATTATCCCGGATACCGGATTTCAAAGTACTTTCGACCATTGAAAGTCCTAAACCAATGAAAATATCCAGATCATCTGTTT